>JAYSOF010000072.1:0-6767 GCA_043723165.1 bacterium | reverse complement strand
TACGTAGCGTACTTCTTCCCGCCGATCGTATACGGAGGATCGATGAGACCCACATCGATCTTTCCGGTACCCCCACCGACCACGAGCTGGTTGCTCGAGTCACTCGTGAGAGTTATCGAGCCCGTATTCACAATGGTAAGAGATCCGGAGATTGATCCTACCGAAAGAGCTCCGGGAATACTCACTCCACCACCATCCGCAATCGACATAGCAACAGATCCACCACTACCCGCACCTGATGCGTTGTAGTTCTCTCTGAAAAATCTGAGTGTTCCAACCGAGTTATCGAAGTTCCACATATTCGAGTTATCACTCGATACGAGAGTCATACGAGCGTAGGATCCACCCGAAAGACGGATGCCTTGGGTTCCTCCAGCAATCACATTAAGCGGCGCAACCGGACTCGACGAGGTGCCAACGCCCACCCAACCAATGAGCGTACTTGTTCCGGTAATGGTCGTTGGGCCATTAATTGTGGCACCTGCAGCTGTTATTGCTCCCGTTACCCCGAGCGTACTACTGAGTGTTGCTGCTCCGGTAATGGTCGTTGGACCATTAATCGTAACTCCCGCAGTACCATTGTTACTCCCCACGTAAGTCCGACCTGTTCCCGAGTAGTTGTAATAACAGCTTGAACCGTTATTGCAGTAAAATTGGTTGCTATCCATACGAGTGTATGCGCCACCCGTATACATAAACCCAGGAGCCTGTACATTTACGTTGGAATAAATCGTTCCATCATTCGAACTTATGTTTAAGTACGTACCGCCATTGCTTCCCTCTCGATCTCCAAGCCAAAGGTCTCCGGAATTTTGGATGTAACTCGATGTGTATATTGGCCCAGCGAGCTGTACTGAGTTAAGATTCGACATTCCCGATGGGTCTGCATAATAACCGGCATTATCAGAATCGTAGTAAATAGGCGTACGAATGTTAGTAGTCGCTCGGATACTACCAGTTACATCGAGGTTGTAGGCCGGAGTAGTTGTTCCAATACCTACGCTTCCACCAAAGTAAGCAGCATAATTGTTCCCCCCTCCCGTACCAGGGACGGCATAAATTGCATAAGCCCGATGGTAGGCTGCATCAGTTGTGTTGCCACCCTTGGCATACACCCCTGTAGTGATAGACAGTGATCCATTTGTAAAATTCATCCCAGCCCCCTGAAAATACCCGGTAGCAACTGGAAAGCCCGATCCACTTCCCGCGTTGAGTGTGTTTGTGACTGTAAGAACTCCGGTTGTTGTAGCAGCTGAAGAAGCACTAAAAGTGCCGTTGCCCGTTGAGACACTCGCCGGAGAAAATGATCCCGTTACCGAAAGGTTTCCACCAACCGTCACCGTCCCAGCGTTATCTATATCGAGGAGGTTTGTCCCAGCGGTATTGTTGTAAAACTCGTACCCACCTCCACCTTCGTTTCTGAACTTTGCAACAGTGAGATCCTCAATGATTCCCAAACGGTTAGACCCATCGTAAATGTTTAAACCAGATGCCCACGCAACACCAGCTCCCGTCCCCTGGTACACATCCAACCGACCACTCGGGGTGGTTGTTCCGATGCCGACGTTGCCGTTTGGTGTTATATAAGTATAAATCGTTGGAGTTGCGAGAGTGGTTATTCCCGTTTCACTTGTAATCAAGGAAGCTGACCAGCCCGTCCCCCAATCAGTTATATAATTGTACGATGTTGTAACATCGGTTACCTCAACTGAACCATAACTCCAATTCGTAGCGGTCGTTCCTAGAAGAATAACCGGTTTAGAACCGTCAGAGGCTAAACGAATTTGGTTAAATGGGGCGCTGCCGATAATTTGAGCTTTATTATTACCGCTATACCAGCCACCGCCAGGGGAATAAACATATCCGCTAACTCTAGCCTCCCAGGCACCCACACCGGAATAATCATAACCTTTGATTGTAATATCAACCATCGTATTGCTCAGTTTAGGAAGGACAATTTTAAGCGTACCGGTCTGAGAACCACCACCGAGATAGGTCATCAAAACATTTCTGTAATGGTTTAAACTAGCCGTGCTATTAACTAATGCGCCATTATAAATATCGAGCATGGCGTTAGGCGCCGTCGTCCCAATACCTACATTTCCAGCATTTGTAATCCTCATTCTCTCTGTTGAACGTGTTCCTAAAACAACAACACTCTCATCAGTGCCCGTGTTGTTATATCCCGTTAAATCAATAAATGAGCGGTATGATCCCGTTCCCCCACCAGCACTCAATCTCAGGAGCCCTCCATCACTCCCAAGAGAGACGTTCGAATCATACCCGTGTATTTCACCCGCAATAAGTGAAGTACCCACAGCCGGACGAGCAGACGTTGTTCCAATTGCTCCTGTTAATCCAACATTCCCGTTCACGTGGAACGTTGAGACCGGAGCAGTTGTTCCCACGCCAACCCTATGGTTTGATGCGTCAACCGCAAGTGTACCCGTATCAAACGTGTAGTTACCCGGAGTCGAGAGCGAGCCGAAATTACCAGCAGAAACGTAGCCGGCATTCAGTACCGTCGCACCGCCAGAACCGACCACAATCGGGTTTCCGTTCCCGGAGGCGGTATCGCAGATATTGAAACTCCCCGTGCTCGACGCAAAGTATATCGTTCCCCTCCCAACGGTCGAACAGTTCAAACTGCTCGCCTGCGGGGTGAGCTTGATGGACTGGAGCGTTTGGGCTGAAGCAATTCCGTTCGATAGAAAAAGTGAGGCGAGAACGAGGACCGAAGATAGAGCAAAAACAGAAGTACCACTCTGTTTCATCTCATTTTTTACTTTTAATTTCTTGTTTATAGTTCCTAGTTCTTTTTTCATATTTTTACTGCCTCGGGTTCACGATGAGCTTCCCCGACCCACCCTTGCACACGCTGTCACACCCAAAGCTGTACTCACCGTACGGGTACGCCTGGAACTGGATCTTCCCCGCCGTGCCGCTCTTTATGAGCTTGTAAACCCCGAGGTCTCGAAAAACCACATCGTAGTCTCCGTCAGTCGCTGCAACGGTGAGATCGATCACGTCTCCCGCGTTCACCACAATCGTAGACGGGGTGAACTTACCCCCCGAAGCGGTTATCGAAAACACACGGAACTTCGGTCCGTTACCCGATACGCTCGACGGCACCGCGATGTTCGAATCCGACGGTTTGTCTCCCGGCTCAGGAGTCTTCACATTCGCCGATATCTGCTCACGCGTTCCACCCTCTACGGTCGCGAGTGCTTTCTCGTTATCAGGACGGAATGTGTCCTTCCCCTTCACAACTACACCGCCCGCTTTCCCCTCGACGCTCGGCGAGCTTCCCGGTTTTTGTACAGAAGAGAAGTACCACCCCGTGACGACCACGAGGGTAACCACTACGCCGACTACGATAGCCCGAACGGAAACTGAGCCAGCAATATTCTGTTCCATTAAGAATAATTATAGCAGATTACCCTCCCACCCTCACCCTGAAATCGAGACGAACCTGATCGAGGTACGGCGAGTACGCCGGGTGTGTCGCATCTGGGACGACGAGAACCCTCCAAAAAAGCTTCGTACCAGAAGAAGAGATTTCACCTATCGAACCAACTGAAACCGGTTTCCAGTTCTCGCCATCGGTAGAGATAAAAAATGAGACCGTTCCCCCTCCCGCATCGTAGAGAGCCTCTGTAACACCCGCGTACCTCGTCTCAGCTGGATACCCGAGGAGGTTCAGTGAAACCAGCTCGTACGATTTGGAAACATCGAACCCCCGATCGCGCATTTCCCAACGCTCTGTTCCGCTCACCCTTCCAGCTTCTACAAAAAACGTTTCCCCTCCCGCATCAGAAATTTTGAGCGTCGTTGCGTCTCCGAACGGTGCCGATGGGGAAACATCTACCTCTCCCCGGATGCTCCCCGTTCCGTTTTCGAACAGCTTCACGATGCGAACAGTTCCCGCGCTCACCCCGTACACAAGCCAACCATCTCCCGTTCTCACGACCGATGGACGAAACCCACCAGCTTCGATGCGAGTACCAAAAAACCGCGATACGTCTTCAGCTCGACCGTTCTTAACGTGGTACGCGACCCCATCGTACGCTCCATAAACTGCGAGCCAGTTCCCATCTGAGCCACCAAACCCAAAAACGCCCACGTAAGGAGAGGAGAACGACGCAAACGCGGGCTCTAACCCACCGCTACCCAAAACGTACACAGATGCCTCATACAAAGATCCGTTCTGCACCACAACACCCACAGCCCACCGAGACCCGATAGGCGCTGCACTCACGCTCGTAACCGTCTTTCCTGTAAAACTCTTAGGGAGTGGAACGTACGTTCCACTCACGCTGATTCCCTGAATTGCGCCAGACTCAGGAGTAACCACAACGTACGGAGACACCGAAACTGCTGGGCCATCAATCCGCTTCCACTCAACGAGAGCTGGCAGGTGAAATGCGGTAGCAGACTGATCGTGTGCGAGCGTCGTCGATGCCTGGTTCAACCACCCGAAACCAGAGAAGAGGTCGGTAAAACTCAGGTACGCGAGGCTCTCTACGGGAGCAGGAGTCGTGTTATCTGGGAGCGGTGGTTCTGCCATGGTGACCCCCTGCGGAACCTCCACGGGAGTTGAGCGCACGAGGCTCTCTAAAAGCTTTCCCGAGATGAGGTCTTCAATGTACGACCGAATACCGATCGCACCGTAAAAAACTCCGAGAAAAATACCTAACGCAAGGAACGCCGTAACAACAGAGAGAGCAACACCACGGATCGCGTGGGTTGCTCTCGAACGGTGGTGTGTTTCTGTGTGAACCACAAATCACTATTTCACGTGCATCACGCCACGCGCACTGCTCCCCTTGCGGTAGAAGGTGTAGTCACCCGTTTTTTCTGGAGCGCTGAACGTGAGTGCCTTCGTCTCTCCTGGTAGCAAGCTCACGATGAGACCCGAGAGTGACGGATCTTCAAACTGGACGATGGCTCCACGCGAGGTATCGGTTCCCGTCGAGGTAAAGGTGAGTATAACCGGCTTCCCGTTTGAAACAGAAAACTCTGCCGGAGAGAACACGCTGTCTGAGATTGAAATCTTGAGCGACCCCTGCGGAACCTCACCCACTTTCAGGGCGTAGGACTCCTGAGGAGAATCACCAGCTCCTGGGAGCGCATTATTCTTTGCAACTTTCCCCGATGGCGCAATCACCTCACCCTTATCAGTTACCGCACTCGAACCCGGTGCGTACACCTTTGCACCACCCTGTGGGGTTACCACACTCACCGGCGTAGACGTCCCCGCATCAATTGCGGGCGCAACCACACCACCTCCCGTCCCACTGAGCTTTCCGCCAAAAATGATCGCGAGCACGACCGCCGCCGCTGCAACCCCGACCCCTACCCACACGAGCACCTGCTTTATGTTCTGTTGTTCCATATTTTTATTTTTTGATGGTTATATTTGCCTTTTCCTTCTGATCCTTCGCGTACGTCGGCCACTCCCTCCAGTCTACACGGTTCCCGACGAGGCGGTACGAGAACCCGACCGGTGCGGTGCTCCGGAACACAATCCGGTTCCCGTCGATCTCGTACGAAACTGGGACCGGACTGCCGTACGGGGTTACGAAAACCTGCACCGTATCCTTTGAAAAATCCACAACTTTTCTCCACACCCAGAGGTCGCTCCCCTGCTTCACCTCATCAAAATTGAGGGTGAACTTCTTACCCACCATCTTACCGCTCCCCACGTACTCTTCTTTAACGCCACCCGAGATAGCGGACGCATACGTGGAGTATTTCACCCCACCGATGTCGTACAACGGGTCGATCGTGGTCACCGAGAGCTTGTTCACCGCGGTGATGTTCTGGCTGTTCATATTGAGCGCCGTCTGCGCCCCGCCGCCGAGTGACCAGTTACCCGTCGCGCGGAAGGTGCCCGCTACATCGAGCTTGTACGCGGGACTCGATGTTCCGATGCCCACGCTCCCATTCGGACGGATGATGTAATCAGAAAAACCAGCTTCAAACGTCGGTGAAGAATACTCAACTTCTTCAACGCTCGGAATAGCAAAGTAAGCGTTCGTACCCGCACTCGAACCGTACCCAACGCCATCGTAGTTTAAGAAACGTATCTTCACGTACGAGGCTGTACAGTCCATACGGAAGTTTGAGCTCATCGTATCTGGTGGGTTCGTCCACCCCGTTCCGATGTTACACGGGAGGAGGTACCCAACGAGGCGACGGTACTGGTTAAGCGTTGTGAGATCCCCAGTCCAGAAGTAACTGTTAACACTACCGGTGCCAGCAGAGTCGTAGGTATTTACCTGTGTCAGTGCAGAGTTGTACGAGTGCATTCCAAAGTAGAGCGAGCTATCATTGTTGTTTTCTTTTGCCCAGATTGAGAACCGGTACGTCTTGTACGGATCAACTGGGATGTAATCTCCAATAATCTGTACGTTCCCCGTCGTGTTGATGTTGCACGAGTTAACGATCGTGCCATTCTCCATCGTCGTCGTAGCCTGCGTGCAACCTGAAGTCCAGTAAGTCGTTGACTGACTGAACTGCGGATCAGAAACGAGGTTACTCGTGAGACCGCCACGTGAGAAGATCGAGCCCTCAACGTGGAGCTTGCCGAGCGGTGAGGTACTCCCGATGCCGACGCTCCCCGTCGCAACGTAGAGCTGTGCATTCCCCGGTGAGGCAGCCCCCAATGCGAGCTTGCCCAACATGTAGTTAGCACCAACCGAGTCGGATTCGAGGAGGCCGGTCGCGTACACGTTACCGGAAACCGACACGCGATCTGCAGCTGG
>JAYSOF010000071.1:0-1823 GCA_043723165.1 bacterium | reverse complement strand
GCAGCTGGAGCTGTACCCACCCCGATGTTTCCGTTCAGGGTTGAAGTGCCAACCACGTGGAGCGTCGAGGACGGTGCAACCGTACCGATGCCGACGTTGTTACCATTAGCTATATAAATTCCTGTGCCGGTGCCTGCATTCAAACCGATATGTGCTTGAATACCACTGCCATTCCAACCAGCAACTTCTATTTGTGAGAAATATCCAGCCGTTGAACCAGCTTTCAAAAATAAGGCAGAATCATCCGCGCCTCCATTTGCATATATATACGCTGGTGTAGCTCTCCAACCTTCAAATGTTAAATTACCATTTATATCCAGCTTCTCCCCCGGCGCCGTCGTTCCAATTCCCACTTTCCCACTGTTATAGAAAATTCCAGTCGATGTTGAAGTCCACTGCGAGGTGACCACGGCCCCTGCAGATGAGGTTTGCACCGTTCCGTCAGGGAAACGGAAACCACCGGTCGTGCTCTTCACCTCACCCACAACTGTGAGGGTACTCGTCGGAACGGTCGTACCGATGCCAATGTTTGTACTAGAAACATACATAGTGGGAGTAGTAGAGCCTGATACAAAAGACACATTCACCGCGTTGGTGCTCCCAAACCTCACCACACCACCCTGGTTTGAAATTGAGGGAATACCGCCAACCCTCAAAAAGTTTCCAGCTGGAACATTCACATCTCCATTTACATCCAAGGCGAAAGCGGGAGTGGTAGTACCAACACCTAAATTCCCCTGTATCGCCGTATTTCCGAACACCTCAAACTGGTTCGTCGAGTAGGAGTGCGATCCGAACCGGGCGATGTTTGTGAACGCGTTCGATGTTCCACGGGAATCTTGGATGTAGAGCGGAAGGTTTCCACCACGATCAATTTTTACGAGACGTGTGCGGTACTTACCATCACTGTAACTCCCATCGAGCACGAGACCACCTGCGGTTGTGGTGGACGGAACCATCGTTGCGTTGTCAGGAGTCGAGGTCTGATCAGAGTACCCAATGTTCGCTATGTGGAGCGGTCCGTACGGCGTTGTCGTACCAACGGCAACGTACCCAGATGAGTTAACAATGAGACCAGGTGTGCCCGCACCTCCGCTGATGCGTGTCGTCGTCGCAACCGTAAAACCGTACACGAACGAAGTTGTTGAAACACTCACCGCTCCCCCGTTCGGATTCAGAGTAAGGTTAAAGTTGGTTGCATAATTTGTTCTATCTCGAGACTGCAGCCACGCGTACGCGGGGGAAGAAAGGTAGCCAACATCGAGCACCGCGTTGCTACCCGTCGGGTGGAAACGAGCTATCGCGTCAGCTGAAGATCCCGTCGTCGTGGCAACTGAGTTTGCACCAACCACCTCGAACTTTTGTCCAGTGCTCGACGCTCCCACTCCAACGCTCCCACTGAAAACCGCACTGCCATCCGAAAGATCTGTTCCCACGTACGAGCTTCCGAACGCTACCCCACCGTTGTAGTGGATACCGAACCTCGATGCTCCGTTCACGTAGAACCTGAAGGAGGTCGTCGCTCCGCTCTGCTGAACGTACCCACCACTACCGTCAACACCAAATCCTATACCACTCGTAGAGCCGAGCGAACCGAGGGCCTCAATAACTGGAGAGGTTGTGTTTGCTGAAACCTGGAGGGGACGTGTCGGGTTATTCGTTCCGATACCGACGCTCCCCGTCGCGACGTAGAGCTGTGCGGTACCAGGAGAAGCCGCTCCGATTGCGAGCTTGCCCAACATGTAGTTAGCACCAACCGAGTCGGATTCGAGGAGGCCGGTCGCGTACACGTTACCGGAAACCGACACGCGATCTGCAGCTGG
>JAYSOF010000070.1:0-15924 GCA_043723165.1 bacterium | reverse complement strand
CGAAACCGTCTCAGCTACCCTACCTCCCCGCTCACGAATTTTTTCTTTCGCCTCATCACGCGAGAGCGAGGAGAAAACTCCGGTGACAACAAAAACTTTACCCGAGAGCGTCCCGACTTTCTCAGCCCTCTTCGGAGCAGGCGTTACCGTTACCCCGAGACCAGTCAAACGCTCAAACGTACGCGCGTTTACCGGATCTCCGAACCACGAGACGAGGCTGCCAGAAACCTTCGGACCGACGTCGGGGAGCTCTCCGAAACGCTCAGGAGACCACCTCGAGAAGAAGCTCCAGATCCCCCTCGGAGTCTTCACGTTCAGGGGAACCTGCTCCGCGAGGAGCAGGGCGGTTTCCTCACCGACGTGCAAGATTCCGAGGCTGAAGAAGAACCGTTTGAGCGCGACACTCTTCTTCGCACTGATTTCAGCGATGAGTTTTGACGCTGACCGCTCGCCGAACCGATTGAGCGCCCCCACATCAGCCTCGCTCAGTGAAAAGATATCAGCAGCATCGGTTATGAGCCCCTCGTCGAAGAACCGGTCTATTACCTTCGGGCCCATCCCACGGATATCAAACGCGTGACGCGATACGAAGTGGTACACAGATTCCCGACGGCGCGCCCCACACTTCGGGTTAGAGCACCTGACGAGCACCCCATCCTGCACCACGGGAGAACCGTCTGCCGGACACGCGCTCGGCGGCACGAACGCACGCTCACGTCCCGTCCTGAGGCTCTCGATCACGCCCGTAACCTTCGGGATTACATCACCCGCACGGCTCACCGTGACCGTATCCCCCACCCTCACGCCTAAGCGGTTTACCTCATCGAAGTTGTGCAGAGATGCGCGGCGAACCCACACTCCACCCACGTTTACCGGCTCGAGCTCTGCGACCGGGGTGAGGACACCCGTGCGGCCCACCTGCACGCCGATACCCACGAGGACCGTCGTTTTCTCACGCGACGCAAACTTGTAGGCGACCGCACCACGCGGAGCTCTGCTGATTACCCCCAGAGAGCGTGCGTGCCGGTTTTCGTTCACGATGATGACCGTACCATCAATTTCGTACGGAAGCTTTTCACGGTGAGACTCCCAGTAATCACGGAACTTAAATACATCCTCAGCTGACTGCACCCTCCGGTTGTGTGAGTTCGTCTTGAACCCAAACGCAGAGAGGAGAAGGTGCTCTTCCTCGTGCGTCTCCTGGCCGAGCTCTCCTAAAATTGCGTACTGGAAGGAATCGAGCTTCCGCGATGAGGTGATTTTCGGATCGAGTTGCCTGATTGAACCCGCGGCAACGTTGCGTGGGTTCGCATACAGCTTCTCTCCACGGCTCTCCTGCTCTCTGTTGATTCGATCAAACTCCCTCTTCGTGAGGAACACCTCTCCCCGAACGACGAGCCGTTCTGGTCGAAGGCTAAACCGCTCCGGCTCCAGGCCGATCGAGCGGAGCCGTTCGCCTACAACCGTGGGAGGCGAGAGCTTCAGTGGAATCGCCCCGATGGTCTTCAGGTTCTGCGTTACGTCCTCTCCGATCACCCCGTTACCCCTCGTCGATCCGCACACGAGCGCACCTCGTTCGTACGTGAGCTCAACCGCTAACCCATCAATCTTCAGCTCGCAGTAAAAATCCGAAAGCTCTCCCACGGATGCTCCGCCGGGAAGCTTCGAAGAGTACCCCGCGATGCGGCCGAGCCAGTCAGAAAAATCTTCCCTCGTGAACACGTCGTTCAGGGACATCATCGGCTCTTCATGCGTAACCTTCACAAAGCTCTCGAGCGGAGCCCCGCCCACACGGGCAGTCGGAGATCCGTCCACGAGCTCTGGGTTCCTTTCTTCGAGAGCGCGGAGCTCACGTACGAGTGAATCGTACGCCCCGTCCGACATCGTCGGTTCGTCGAGCGTGTGGTACGCGTGGATAGCGCCCTCCACCTCTCGCCTCAGTTTCTCTGCGCGCTCGCGCTCTCTCCTGTCCATAGCTACGGGGTTACCTTGAACGTAGACTCGAGAGACCGGATTGAATCACCCGCCGTTCCTTCGGCGGATATGTAGATTGCTGAAGACGTCGAGTTAACCTCCGTCGTGAACCCAGCACCGTTCGTAAAGGTCGGAGCCGACGGACACAGGTCACTCCCCGTAACGAACGTGCAGTACGTCTGCCACTCAACCCCCGCATCCGCAGCAAAGAGCGCCTTCGTTGAATCTTCAACATTGTTCGACTGGCGAATCTGGTAGAGCATGAGGAGCCCAGCAATCGCAGCAGCGCCCAAGAGCGCACCACCCATCATGATGACGCTCACGAGGAGCGCCTGCCCAGACCGCCTACCGTTTTTTTGCATTATCCGGGTCATTAGATTTCGCTCGGGAGCGTACGGGCGCTCACCGTTGTTTCGATGTCTATCGTTCGGGAACTCATCCTCGGATCAGACGGTCCGAGGTTGATGAAGAAGGTTACCCGCCACGGGGTCAAGGTCGAAACGGTCGGGGTAGCCGGCGGGTTATTGTTGAGCATGAAGCACAGACGGTTAACCGAAACTGATGGCGCGTTGAGCGTCGAGGTTGTCATAGTCCCGTCCGAAACCTCGTCCCGCTCAATCGAGGTTCCGACCCAGCTGTACGTAACAGATGTCGTCGCGTTCCTGACCGAACGGGTGAATGTGAGCGAATCGTACAGGCCCACCGAATCACACGAGCTCCCCGAAACAGATGACGCGCGGAACGTGAACCCAGTCCTCACCTCACGCATCATCTTCTCGACCGATAGGCCCGCGTTGCTCTGCACCTCCATGAGCGCGGCGAGCATCCGCTGGGTCCTAATCGACTGCGTGAATATTCCGGAGACGAGCGCGATGATGAAGATGAAGAGCCCGGTTGCCACGATGAGCTCAACGAGCGTGAATCCTTCAGATTTTTTATTTTTTTGAATTCTCTTGCTCATAAAATTTACCGTTACCTCCAGTTAAAAAACGTATCCTGTAGCACCACCGATTTCGGCACCCCGCGTGCGAGCCAAGAAACTTTCGAGCTCACTGAAATTTGCGAACCGGAATCGACGAGGTCGATGATGCGCGTGTACGGCGTCTCTGTACTCAACCCGTAACCGAACATCCCGTCCTGGAACGTGAGCGGGGCGGAAGCAGAAAACGCGAGCGAAGAGCTATCCCAGGAAACCTTGTACGAACCGGTGTTTATTCCCTGGTTCCAAGGCTTCTTTGTAGCGTAATTGGTATCGATGATGTTCTTCACCACCTCGATCCCCTCGGCCGCGAGGTACGTCGCCGCAAACTTCGCGCGCGTATCGTTGTTCACCACGAGAGACCTGCCCACGAGCATCACGACACCCAAGAGCCCGACGACCGCAACAGTGATCGCCACGAGCGCCTCTATGATTGTCTGCCCTGATCGGTTTTCCATGGTTACCGTGTTACGATCTGTCCCCCGGTCGTGATTGTTGTAGAGATGATGTTCGAACCCGACTCATCAGATATCTTAAACGTGGTGGGGAGGGAAACCGATGAGGTTACCGTGAGGTCTGGCGGAATGAATACCACGTTGAGCCCACTAACGGGAACATCGGTAAACTTGCTCCGCGGATCGAGCTCGTACGAGCTGATGAGCTCATTGGGTCCGCCGTAACGAAAATCGATACCCAACGCGTACGTGCCGGTCGGAGAAACACACGGGTCGCCGGCTAACGTCCGCTTGTCAGCAAATATCTGGAACGCCCGAGAAGCACCTCCGTCGATGTGTATACCGAACGCGCACGCGAGCGGGACGTTCAACCGCTGCTGGGTGAGCGCCTTCGCGCGGTTTATAATCCCGACCATAACCGCCTGGTCTTTAAAAACCGCAATCTGGTTCTCTCCCGAGCGGTTGTACGCGAGCATCGTCCCCGACAGAATCATGGTTATCGCAACCGTAAGCATCACCTCGAGGAGCGTGAAGCCTTCCCGGTTCCTTGTGCGTTCAGAAAGTGGCATGGGCACGAACAATTACCAAAACATTATAGCTCGTTTTCACCCGCAGAACCAACACCTATGTGCTGAAGAGCGAGAAGTAACCATTCAGAATTGCGTTTCCAAAAAAGATAGCAACCGCGGTCCCCAAAACAAAGAACGGGGCGAACGGAACCCGGTCGCGGAACCTTCCCCTCCCGACTAAAATCACGATCCCTCCCCAGATTCCACCGATGATGAAGGCGAACGCTGCTCCGAGGAGGATGTCCGGCCACCCAATCAAGAGCCCGATTGCTGCCGCGAGCTTTACGTCTCCGAACCCCATCCCCCGCCCTCGGCTCCCCGCGTAGAGCATCCAGAAGAACGCCGTCCCGATTGCTCCGCCGATCAACCTGTTTAAAATTACCGGGAGCACGGGAGTCGCGAGGAGCGCGTAGTGCTCCGTGAAAGACCACACAGCGAACGGTAGGCTCTCCACGTGCACCGTGAGGAGCACCGAAATGGCGACGCCGACCGCACCCACCGCAACGTTCAGTTCATCTGGGATGATGAACTTGTCGAGATCGATGAGCACAATGAGCGAGAGGAGGAGAAACGCAAGGACCCAGAGCGCGAGGAGCGCCCACATCCATACGTCGAGAGCCAAGAGCCCCGGGTGCGGGATAAAACCGTAGAACCGCGCGAGGGCGAGCGGAACCACCGAAACGACGAGACCGAGGACGAGCTCTACGCACAGGTACCTGAAAGAGATGCGGGATGAACAGTTCCTGCAACGGGCACGCTGGATGATAAAGCTCACGATCGGCACGAGCTCAAACCACCTGAGCGTGCGCTCGCACCCCGGACAGTGAGACCTCCCGCCGATCCGCGAAGTTGAAAAAACGCTACGCTCCGGGTTGTACCGGAGCGCGACGACGTTCAGAAAGCTACCGAGCGCCGCCCCGAACACGAACAGCAGTATGCTCGCAGCCACCATGCTTATCGTTAGTTAATTCGTTTGACACGCCATCCCCTCAGGCTCCTGGGTTACGAAGGCGGATTTTCCACCGCTCTCGAGGCAGTAGTACTGAATCTGGAGGTCGGGCTCCTGCCCCACACGCTGGTTCAAACGGCTGTACATCACGTACGATGTCGAGTGCTTCTGTGCGTTCTTTGCTATCACGAGCTCTCCCCCCTGGAGGGTGATGTCGTCTGCGAGGGACTTCAGGTTTGTGTCGTTCACCTCACCGACCGTCGGGAGATCCTGTAAGCCATCGTACGTCCCGTTGTATACCGTCTCTGCGAGCGCACGGACCTGGTTCACCTGCTGGATGATTCGCGAATCTTTGGCTTTCTCGCGGGCTGGACCGAGCGCGGTAAGCAAAACCGAGGACAGGATTCCAATGATCCCAACCACAACGAGCATCTCGATGAGAGTGAATCCCTGGTTTTGCTGCATAATCCTTAACTAGTTACAGGTACCCGGGGTAGCAGCAGCAGGAGCAGCAGAACTCGTCTTGCCGAGGCTATCAGAACAGTATGTTCCACCGCTCGCGAGGGGTGAGGTGAACGCGACGCTTCCAGGAGCAACGCTCACTGCAAGCGTTCCGCCCTGAACCGTAACGTCAGTTTTGAGCTTATCCAAATCTGACCCCACAACTCCGAAGCTCGTCGAAACCGCCGTGTAGTGGCTTGCAGAGTTCGAATCGTACATCGTCTCCGCAATAATGAGCGCTTGGTTGATACCGCTTATGATACGAGCATCTTTAGCCTTGTTACGGGCTGGACCGAGGGCGGCGAGGACGGTTGCCGACAAGATTCCGACGATTGCGACCACGACGAGCATTTCGATGAGCGTGAAGCCTTTCCGATTCATGTTTCTAAATTATTGTTGTTTTTTTACCTCGACTTTGTTGATTTAGAAACATTATAGCACACGCCTATTTCATTCGCGAGCGAACACGAATAAACACAAAACCGAGCGCCAGATACCCAACCCAAAATTTAAACACTTGGTAGCCGTTCCATAAAAAACACCAAGTAAAATGGCGTTTTTTGTTATGAAACCAGCTAGAACGTCTGGGTGAGGCTGTAGAGAGGGAGAAGGATTGAGGCGAAGAGAACACCCACCAAACCACCGATCACGACGAGGAGCGCTGGCTGGATGAGCTCAACGAGGTTTGAAACCTTATCCTCTACCTGCCGTTGGTAGTAGTTACTAATCTTCCCCAAGAGGCTCTCGAGGCGCCCCGTTGACTCACCTACCGCGATGAGCTGAGAAACGAGGGGTGGAAAATACGCATTCCCCTTGATAGCCTGAGACAAGAGCTCCCCCTTCCGGATACGCTGCGCCGTCTCGTGGAGGATGTCACGGTAAACAGCGTTCCCTATCGTGTGCGAAGAGATTTCGACTGCCTGCGGAATGGTGAGACCTCCCTGGATCAACACCCTTGCCGATTCAGCAAACCTCGCGAGGTACAGGTGCTGGAAGAGCGTCCCCACGATCGGGATGCGGAGTGAAATTTCATTGAACACCATCTTGCCCTCACTGCTCTCTGCGTAGTCTATGACCACGAATATGAAAACAACGAGGGCAATCAGGAGAGCGACCCACCAGTTAGATACGAACATTCCACCCGAGATGAGGATTTTCGTGAGCGTCGGGAGCTGGACCTTCGCCTCGGTGAAGATTGGGGTAATCTGCGGGAGCACCATCGTAACCATGACAATCACGACACCGAAGAAGAGGCAGATGACGAACGCTGGGTAGATGAGCGCGCTCCGCACCTTTCCGATTAAGATCGACTGCTTCTCGAGGTAGTCCGCGAGGAAGTCCAAAACCTCTGAGAGGCGCCCGGTGACCTCAGCAGACTTCACCATGTTCACATAGAACTCGGAGAATACCCCGGGGTGACGGGCGAGCGCCTGGGACAGAGAGAAGCCCGACTGAACGTCCGTAGAAATTTCAGCAACCACCTGCTTCAAGACCGGCTTCGTAATCTGCGCGTACATGTTCCGCAAGCTGTCTCCCAACGGAACCTGAGACGCGAGGAGCGTCGCGAACTGACGCGTGAAAATCATGAGATCTGAAGAGCTCGTCCGTTCAAAAAAGTCCGTGATGCGCTGCCACGGAGAGTTTTCTCGTATCCCCTCAATGCTCAGGACGAATAGGGCGTGGCTCAACAGGATGCTGACCGCTGATTCGCGATCTGCGGCCTCAATGGTTCCAACCTGGAGCTCACCATCTTTAGTTCTCGCCTTGTAGTTAAACTTCATGCAACGTGTGCATTATACACCAAAAACTCTCCTAAGACCTATCGAGCAAGATGCGGAGCTCTGACGGGTTCAGCGAGTGAGCCTCAGCCTGTTCGAGCGATATTTCCTGACGTTTCACGAGGCTCACGAGCGATCGGTTCAACGATACCATCCCCTCCTGCATGCTCGTCTCAATCACCAGGTCGATCTGGTAAATCTTTTTCTCCCGGATGAGGTTGCGGATCGCGGCGTTCGTGAGCATAACCTCGAGCGCGGGAATCCTGCCCCCGCCCACGCGCGGGATGAGGCGCTGGGAGACGATGCCGACGAGCGTCGACGCGAGCTGGGAGATGACCTGCCCCTGCTGTGCGGGCGGGAAGCTGTCGATGATGCGGTCGATCGTCTGCGCAGCAGAGTTCGTGTGGAGCGTAGAGAACACGATGTGTCCCGTCTCAGCCGCGGTCATGGCAGTCGCAATCGTTTCCGGATCACGCATCTCACCAATCATGAGCACGTCCGGATCCTGGCGGAGCACCGCGCGGAGCGCATCGTGGAACGAGGTGGTATCCTGACCGACCTCACGCTGGGAGACGATACACTGATCCTGCGCGAAGAGGTACTCTATCGGATCCTCAACGGTGATGATGTGGTCGGTTCGCTTGTGGTTGATCTCATCGAGTACCGCGGCGAGGGTCGTAGACTTTCCGTGACCAGCCGGACCCACGACGAGTACGAACCCCTGGCGGAGGCTCGTAAAATCGTGGAGGAGGGGTGGTAGGTTCAGCTCCTCAATCGTTTTGATCTGAGCAGGAATGAGACGGAGGGCAGCCGCGACGAACCCACGCTGGAAGAAAACGTTCACACGAAAACGCGCTTTGTCTTCGTAGTTGAACGAGAGGTCGAGCTGCTTCAGCTGCAAGAACCGAACCTTCTGTTCTTCCGTGAGGAGGGCGAAGACGAGCCCCTCGGCATCTTCACGCGTTACGATAGCCTCCTTCGTGAGCGGGATGAGGACGCTGTCGATACGGATCGTAGGCCTACGGCCCACGGCGATGTGGAGGTCAGATGCGTTCTGCCGCGCGACCGTGAGGAGCAGCTCGTTCAGTTTTGCGCGGTAGTCCATTTCCTTAACGTTAGCAGAATTTCTGGTTTTCCGCCCGTGGATAAGTAACCGTTACCGCCCTCACAACCCTAGACAGTTTCACGAACAACCTCTTCGAGCGAGATGTCACCCGCCAAAACTTTCAGAACTCCATCCTGGCGGAGCGTCACGATCCCCTGGCGGTGAGCCTCATCCCAGAGCTTCCCCTCGGTGAACCCCGCGCTCACGATCTCACCCAACTCGTGGGTCATCTTAAAAATCTCGATGAGCGCAACCCGCCCGGCGGTTCCCTTGCCCTTACAGACCTTACAGTCTGGTTTACCCCCCGCCCGGTAGATGCGGAACGGAGCACGGTACAATCCGATGAGGTCAGCGGGGAGGCCCACGAACGACTCTTCTATAAACTTCGTCGCCTCTGGACCCGCCTCTATCGCCTCACGGCACGCGGGACACAGCTTGAGCACGAGGCGCTGTGCGAGCATCACGTTGATTGCCGACGAGAGGAGAAACGGCGGAACTCCGAGATCGACGAGGCGCGGCAGTACGCCGACCGCGTTGTTCGTGTGGATAGTCGAGAGCACGACGTGACCGGTGAGCGCGGCGTTCACCGCGAGACCGGCTGTTTCACCGTCACGGATTTCACCGACCATAATCACGTCTGGGTCCTGGCGGAGAATCTGGCGGAGCCCGTTCGCAAACGTGTACCCGATCTCCGGCTTCACCTGCGATTGGTTCACCCCCTCCATGAAGTACTCGACGGGATCCTCGAGGCTCACGATGTTCACGCTGTCCTGGTTCAGCTTCTGCATGAGCGCGTAGAGCGTGGTCGTCTTGCCCGATCCAGTCGGACCGGAAACGAGTACCATCCCGTACGGACGGGTGATCGCATCTTCGATAACCTTCGCGTTCACCGGGTTCAACCCCATCGCGTTCAGACCGCGGAGACCGGTGAGCGGGTCGAGCACACGAATCGCAACCTTCTCACCGTTCGGTGTTGGGAACGTCGCGACGCGGAAATCGATATCCCTCCCCAAGAGCGCGGCGCGGAAACGTCCGTCCTGCGGCATACGGTTCTCGTCGAGCTTGAGGCGCGCGAGAACCTTCACGCGCGAGATGATAGGTTGGGTGAGACCTCCGGGGAGCGAGGCAACCTCGCGGAGCGATCCGTCTATGCGAAAACGAACCCTGAGCGACGAACGCTCGGGTTCGATGTGAATATCTGAGGCACCGAGCTCAGCTGCCTGGCGGAGCGTCGAGGCAACGATCTTAATAATCGGCGCCTCTTGTGAGCTCCCGCCCTCCTCAAGCTCAACAGCTTGGTTATCGTTCGATACCGTTCCGATCTCCTGAACCGCAGCGTCGATCTCGCTCTTGTACGGCAGGTACTTTCTCCACACCGCGGTGAGGTCGGACGGTGTGATGAGGTACACACCGAGGCTCACGTTCCGTTGCTTCGCAATGAACTTGAGCGCCTCTTGCGCCTGCTGGTTATCGGGGCGGAACATTCCGACTACGAGGAGACCCTGACGGACCTCGAGCGGAACCACACGGTACGCTTTCGATGTTTCCTGCGGTATGAAACCGAGCACCTCTTCTGAAATCGTCGCGAGGTCTACCTTCTTGTAGGGCGCGCCCGTGAGCTCAGCTTTTATCTTTGCAACCACAACCTCATCAGCCATGCGACGTTCGTAGAGGAGCTCTTCGGGAGACCTTCCTGCGTACCCCGCTTCGGTAATAACCTTAGACACAACAGACTCCTCAATGACGCCACGCGCCACGAGGGTTTTGAATAGTTCCTGATCGGTCATAGGTGCAAAACTGAGTAAGGTTAGAACGGCTTGAACGGGTTATTCCGGCCAGCCGCTGGGAGAGAGAGCGGAGAGCTGAAGTCGGTGAGGAGCTTGAAGGCGGGAAGATCAACGACATCCTTCGGGTTAATCTTCGTCTGAGAAAGCTGGCTCACGCTCGTAAGGGTTGGCGAGACAACCTGATCGACAACTCCCGGGTTCTTGAAAAACACGTAGTACCCTCCCGCGAAGAGGAGGATCACGATGATGATCGTCGAAACGATCGAAACCCAGTTGTTCTGCTTCTTTTCTTCTTCAACGAGGATTGCCATGTCTATATTTCTTGGTAGTACATCTCGAGCTTAACCGTGAGCGTGTCTGAACCAACCTTCCCCTGAGAGCTCGGCTGGAACTTGAACCCCTGGACGTTCGCTACCCGGGCGTTCGTTTCGATGAGCGAGAGGAAGTTTTTCAAACCGTCGTACGTTCCGGAAACACCGAGAGAAACCTCGAGCACGCTGATCTTCTTCAGGAATACCTCCTTCGATGCGCGCGATGTCGTCGTCTTAAAATTTATTGAGTTAATCGTGGAACTCGTGCGAACCGCGACCGCCTCAATCTGACGGAGCGCCTGGATGGTCTGGATGCCGTTCGGAATCGCGAGGCCGAGTTTCTTCTGAATATCCTGGAAGTTTTTGAACTGCTCTATCGTGCTCTGCACCTGCTTCACCGCAGAGTTCTGGTTCGCGTAGAGGCTCTCCTTCGATGCGATGATTGCCCGCTTCGCGTTCACGTCGCTCATGTACCCGCTGATGTACTGCCCGTACACGACGAGCGTCGCGATGAAAAATATTCCAGCGATACCGATGCTCAGGACGCGTTTTGTGGATACTCTCATGGTAGTTCTATTGGGATGCGATCGGCGCCTGGAGGAACGACTGTTGGAAGATGATCGAAACCTGGAACGTCACCCCACCCTGCGGCTGGAGGGAGACATCATCGAGCACGACGTTCTTCACCGAGGCGCTCTTCTCGAACGTCGCAATCTGTTGACTCAATGCCTCGAGGTTCGTCGCGTACCCGCGGAGCCCTGCGGTGCGAGTCGGGGCACTCATCACTGCATCGCTGAAGTACGCATCCGGAATAACGTTTTTCTCTAAGAATGTGAACACGTTCGAGGTAAAGCTCCGCTTCTCGAGGACGGCTTTCAGGTTAACCACCTGGGAGTAGAAGGCGACGAACTGCTGCTGCTTGTCTTCGGTGACCGTCGCGGTGAGCGACTTGATCTTCTGATCGGTTGCCTCAACCTGCTTGTCGAGGTACTGCTCGTACCCAACCTTGAGGCCGATGGCTACGAACACGGAGAGCGCAAAAATTACCCCAGCAAAAACGAGGATGCGCCACGGGAGGCCGACGTGAATCGTTTCTTCTACGAACTGTTCCTGAATCGATGATTGCTGTGCTACGGGGTCGTTCATGGAAATATTCTGAGAGCGAGACCAACTGCCGTCGCGAGCTCTCGGTTCAGTTCTCCCAAGATCGGATCGAGTTCGCCCGAGGCTTTAATCCGTGAACCGATTGCGGTCGGAGCAACGTGCGGGAGGTTGAGCTGTTTCGAAACGTACCGCTCGATTCCCTGGAGGCTCCCTCCCCCGCCAACAATGGAAAACTGCTCTACCTTAGGACCACCTCGACGTTCGTACGCCGACCTGATCCTCTTGCACTCTTGTAGTATAACATCCACAAACGGATAGAGCGATGTTGACAACTCGTACTCACCCGGCTGAGACGAGAGCCCGCGACGTCGCTTGAGGTCTTCAGCACGGCGCGGCGAGATGGTGAGGCTCCGGGCGAGTGCCTGGGTGAGGGTGACACCCCCGTAGTCGGTCTGCCCAACCTCGCTCACCGCCCCCTTCGATATAATGATCACCTCGGTCGTCACCCCACCCAGGTCAACCACGAGCGTTGCACCCTCGCTAGACTCGAACGGGAGACTACGGGCGAGCGCCTGGGTCTCTACCTCGAGCGCGGTGAGCTTGAGCCCAGCGGCCTTGAATATCCGCTGGTACGTGGCAACCGTAGTTTTCGGGATTCCCGTGAGCAGCACGCGCTGGTACGCCTGCCCCCTGTCGTTCTCCCCCGTGCTGATGACCGACCAATCGATGCTCACCTGATCCGGTGGGAGCGGAATGTACTGCCGCGCCTGGAACGCAACGGACTTAGCCGTCTCGAGAGGAGAGAGCGCCGGCATCTCGAGCGGGGCGAAGAACGCGCAGAAAGCCGGAATGGATGCGACGACGCGTTTCGTCTTCGGCTTCGCCTCAGCGACGAGCGTCTTCAAGAGCAGAACCGCATCGCGTTCAGAAATCTTGAGCGAGCTCGTCTGGATGACCGCGTTCCCGCGCTCGAGGTACTCCCTCGTTTCGAGCATCCCGTAACCAGTCAGGTTCACGCTCCCCTTGCCCCTCGAGAGTTCGACGAGCTTCATCGATACGGTACCGATATCAACCCCGAGCACACTGCTGCCCGAGAACCAGTTCCGCATGTCTTCGACGAACGTACTGAACACTCCCATTGGTATGATGTTACCACAAAAAATTACCCCCGTTCAGCTCCTTGTTATCCGTGCCACCCAAGTCCTATCATTCTACTGACGGCTAAACTTGAGGAAACACGATGAATCGCTTCATCACGTTAGCACTCGACACCATCTTCCCACCCGCGTGCGTTTCGTGCGGAGTACGGACCAGTGCGACCGATTTTCATGCAACCCTCTGCACCGCGTGCCGGAACTCAATCACCGACCGGGACGGGTACTCGTGCACGAGGTGCGGTTCCCGCGTACCGGGCGAGAGCGAACGCTGCCACGGAGGAACGCTCCCCGTGGTAGGAGCAGCAACCTCATACCACCCCGTCTCCCAAGAGCTCATCTACGCCGTTAAGTACCGTAGTGTATCCCAGGCGATTGAACCGATGGCGGTAATCCTCGGACGCTACGTCGTAAACCTCATTACGCACCACGGTTTCTCGCTCACCGGGTGCGCCATCGTACCCATCCCCGTTCACCCATCGCGAGAACGTACCCGCGGGTACAACCAGGCGCTCCTCCTCGCAGAGCGCACCGTGCGCTTCATGAAGACGGAGACCCCAATCCTCGACGTGCTCGTGAGGGTAAAAGAGACGGTTCCGCAGATTGACTGCAAAAACTACACCGAACGTGAACGGAACCTCAGGGGTGCCTTCGCGTGCAATGAAAAAATTGAAACGTTACCGATGTACCAATCTCTCATCCTCTTAGATGACGTGTGCACCTCTGGGTCTACGCTCGCCGAAGCCGCGAGAACCCTCAGAGAAAACGGAGCCCGGCGAATCGCCGGGCTCGTGTTCTCGAAAGCTTAGCGTTCAAACCTAACGCTCTTCAATTACGTGGTTGATGCTATTCGTCGATGCTTCGATCGGCGGGAGCGTGATTGAACACATGTGCCCATCAGCATCGGTCACCGTGAGAGACCCGGCTGAGGTTGTAGACGTTGCGAAGAGCGTCGACACGGTAGAGCTCGCTGAGTTCTTAGGTGTCCCCCTGTTGAAAACCCACTGACGAGACCTTACCTCCGAACCCTTACGAACGACCGTCGTATCGGTAAACGTTACCGGCTTCCTCATCACCGCCGGGTCGGGGCTCATACCTGCCGAAACGAGCGGGTAGTAGTATGCGGGCGTCGTCGTGACAGCAGAGTACGCCCACGGAGACCACGCATCGTTCGCGTCCTGCGCCCTCACCATCACCTTGTAATCGGTGCTCGGGGTCGCTTCGTTCGCAAACGGGTCCTCGTAAACCGCACCCGCCACGTGACGGGTCGTCGGGTTCACGGAGGTTATGGTAAAAGTTGAGCTTCCGTACGTCTGCAGAATCGTCTGAGGACCGGTCGGCGATTTCTGGAGCACGATACTTGCCTTGTTCAGGTAATCAGATAATCCGCCTGCTAGGTCTGGATCCGTGTAATCAAAGTCGACGCTGTAGTACGGAGAGAGAGCACACCACACGGGGTTTATCGTACTCGGGGTTCGAACGGTAACGCTCGAAACGACAGGTGGAGCGTTCACGAGCGTAACGGTAACCGTACAGCTCCCACCGCTCCCGACGCACGTTCCCGACGGGTTGGTAAACGCGATCCACCCAACGCCATCAGATCCCCACGCGACGCCCGTGAGCGTCGGTCCGGAGAGCGAGATGTTGTACGAAACCCCACCCCCCACCGCTGCGCGCGCTATCCCCACTAGGTTTCCGCCCGCCGATACAACTTTTTCAAAAATACCACGCGGGGTCCACGAAGACGGCGCAGATTTGAACGAATCCCAGAGGTACGTCACCGCACTGCTCGGCTTCACGCCGGTATCCCGTTCCTTTCCATCTGAAATTCGCTTCGAGTTCAAGCTAACCCACCCGCTGAAAGTCGAGGGAGCCGTTCCGTACTGCGGGCTCAGGAACCGAGCCCAACCCATAACCTCTCCGTTCTTCAGTACCGCGTTGCAGTTAACGGTCGGCACCGCACTCGTCGGATCATCGGGGCAACCCACGAGGTCGTTCTTATTGAAGGAGAGCCACCCGTACCCAGAGTCTCCCGAAATGGTCGAGGTTGCCGGGACCCACGCGACACCAGACATCTGCCCGTCACGGTTAATTTGAACGCTCCACGGTGTGCTCCCCGAGAGACCGGTGTCATCTGAGTTAAACGAAACCCACCCGACACCACCACGATCCGTTCCTGATCCGTACGCGCTCCACGCGGCACCGTGGAGTATGTACTTTATGCTCGTATCGATGGCGCCGGACGAGTAGTCAGAGTAATAGCCCCCACCGTAGCTAACGCGCGCCCGGTACGTTTGCTGTTCGTTCAGGTTCACATCTTCACCCTGCTCAAAGATGGTACTGGATGCCGTACTCACCCTCGTAGCAATGTTCGAAAAGCTCACCCCGTTCGCGGAGCGTTCGAGCTCGTGGTTCAACTCTTTGAACGCGCCGTTGCGCCACGTGATGAGCGCCTTCGCGCCGGTCGAGGTCGCGTAGTACAAACGTGCACCGAAAGACTGGGGGGCAGATGCAACCTCACGTCCCCCGCCCTGATCTTCAGAAAATCCAGAACAGCTCTTCGAAGCGCCCTCACCGATGCACCCGCGGACCTTGTACCAGTACGTCTGGTTTCCGTTCTGGTTCAGAACGATCGCGTTATCGGTGTACACCCCCGCGCTCGTCGAGGCGAGGAAAGACGATTGAATTGGGTTCCCGACCGCACGGAAAATCTCGTAGTAGCTCTGCCCGTTCCCGGCTACCCACGAGAGCTCCATTCTGTTCGGAGCAATCATAAAGTTTGTCAAGAGGGTTCCCGGAATTTTCGGTACGCTCGTCACCGCGTACCCCGATGTAACACGAACTTCCGGAGCACAGTCTGCGTCGGTGCCAACCGCCCTCGTCCGGTACCAGTACTGAGCGTTCGGATCGAGCCACGCTCCCCTTGTACCATCATTGTAAAACGGAACCGGGGTCGTAGCAGAAAAAGATGACGAGAACGAATTCGTCGTCGAACGGTCTACCTCGTACCGCTGGTACCCGCCCGATACGCTCCCGCTCCACGCGAGGCGAGCCATCATTCCGCCGTCCGTACCCTGAGTTGGATCCTGGTTTGCCACCATGTTCGTCGGAGAGGAAACTCCCGGAATGGCCGGGGTGAGGGTTGGCGCGCCAGAATCTACCCAACTAGAAATATCTTTGTTGTTCGCAACTATCTGAACGCGGTACAGGTAGCTCGCCCCAGGCTCGAGGAGCGTGTGGCGGTACGAGGTTGCCGTC
>JAYSOF010000069.1:0-6269 GCA_043723165.1 bacterium | reverse complement strand
CGTCCGTCACCGTCCGTACAGCCTCATCCTCTTCGATGAGGTAGAGAAGGCACACCCCGAGGTGTTCAACATCCTCCTCCAGGTTCTCGATAACGGCCGGCTCACCGACTCGAAGGGTAAGGTTGTGAACTTCAAGAACACTGTCATCATCCTCACCTCGAACGTCGGGAGCTCGTACTTCCGTGAGCTCTCGAGCCTCGGGTTCGGATCTGGAGAGACCCCCGAGCACACGAGGAGGGAAGAGGAGTTCAAGTCGCGCGTCGAGGAAGCGCTCCGCGACACGTTCCGTCCCGAGTTCTTGAACCGGCTCGACGAGATCATCACCTTCAATGCGCTCTCGAAGGTTGACCTCGCGAAGATCATCGATATCCAGCTCGCAAAAGTGGAGCGTCGCCTCGAAGACCGCGGAATCAAGCTAGCCGTGAAGGCGAATGTGAAAGCGTACCTCGCCGAGCACGGGTTTGATCCAGACTACGGAGCCCGACCCGTGAAACGTCTCATCCAGAAGGTGATTGTCGACGCCCTGGCAGACAAGGTGGTTCGCGGAGAAGTACACGATGGACAGCGTCTTACCATTTCACTTACGAAAGCTAACCGGGTTGAAATCCTCGGTTAAGGCTCTCGTTCTCTCTCTCCTCCTCGCCGTTTCGGCCTGGAGCGGGTTTCCCGTGCTCGGCGGGCTCATCTTTTTCCTCGCATCGTTCCGAACCTACTGGTCATTTGAGCCTGACCGGGTGCGTGTGCGGTGGCTCTTCCTCACCTTTTCGGTTCTCGGGTACGTAGTGGCCGCCTCGGTTTCGAGTGCCCTCGCCCTCCTCTCTGTTACTGTTGGTTTTTTCCTCGCCCTCTCGGTTACCTTCGCGATACTCGAGCTCCGTGTTTCCGATGGAGATTTTTGGTACCGCCTCACCTCGACGGTCGGGATTTGGGGGATCGCGACGGTCGGTTTCTACGGCGGGTTTCCCGGTTTTTCGCCGGTTCCCGTCCTCATAGCTGTTACCATCACGACCCGAGAGTACCTACGGCTCGGCTCCAAAACTCCGACCAGGCGAGCTTGGCTCGTTGGGGGAGCGGTCGGAATCATCTCCTTCGAGCTCTTCCGAATCGTATCCCTCCTCCCGTTCGGTGCTATCCGGGGAGCTGCCGCCCTCGCCCTCATCGTGGGCTTCCTGAGGGATCTGGCCGGTCGGGGGGCCGAAAGAGAGCCTGTTTTAGCTGGATCTCTCGTCAGGTGGGGGTTTTTAGAGTTCCTTTTCGTTGCTTTCGGGGTGCTCCTCCTCGCCGCCGTTTCTTCGTGGGATCTCCCGTAACACTGGGGGGTTTTACTCGTTATACATATGAAAGCAAAGGTGTTCGCGCTTTCTTGAAAAGCTATCGGTACTCTGGTACCATCCCCTTAATCCTTCGGGATGCTTAGTGTGAGGCTAAGCGCTCTGGGAAGTGTATTCTGGTCCCCAGCACACCTGGTTTAGCAGGTGTGGGGTGGTCCACAGTACCCTGACCTATGAGATGCCTCGCACAAAGCGAGGCGTTTCTGTTTTCCGTTTCCTTCCAATCACTACCAACCCACGTTCCGAGCCGGTCAAGGCGTGCCCCATCCTCACTACGGGTGCGCGTCGAACGACCGCTCTCTACCGTGTTCCAGAATCATCAAAAGGTCGAAACGTCAAAAATAAAATACTTTTTATTTCGTCAATAAGAAGTCGAAAACAATAAAAATGAGTAAGTTAACACAGAAAATCGTATCGGTTAGCGTTTCCGTCGCTACGGCGGTCTCGCTCTCCGGTTTTGCTGCGTTTGTGCCTACGGCACAGGCTGCGGCTTTGACTTCTGGACAGGTTAGCGCAATCGTTTCGCTCCTCCAGTCCTTCGGGGCTGATGCCGCGACGATCTCTAACGTTCAGGCGTCTCTCACGGGTACCGCCCCGGTTTCAGTACCGACTGGTTCCTCTTCTTCCCACACCTTCACCAAGGACCTCACCGTTGGTTCGAAGGGAGCGGAAGTTATGGCTCTCCAGAACGTCCTCATCAAGGGTGGCTACTTGAAAATTACTGCTGCGACCGACGCTTTTGGTCCTATGACCAAGGCTGCCGTCATCGCTTGGCAGAAAGCAGCGGGCATTTCGCCTGCATCGGGACTCGTTGGCCCGAAGAGCCGTCAGGCTTTGAACTCAATGGGTGGGTCAGTTGGTACGCCGGTTGTGCAGACGGGTGCTCCGATGAGCATCTCGCTCGCTTCCGACTCGCCGATGGCTCAGAGCGTTGCTCCCGGAGCGGTTAACGCCCCGGTTACCAAGCTCAACTTCACCGCTGGGGCAAACCCGGTGACCGTTACCGCTATCACGCTCACGCGCAGCGGTCTCTCACAGGACTCTGACCTCAACAACGTTTACCTCTACGATGGATCCATGAAGTTGGCTTCCAACCTCGGATTCAACAACGGACGGGTAAACTTCTCGAACAGCACTGGTCTCTTCACCGTTCCTGCTAACACGACCAAGACCATCACGGTCACGGTTGATGTCTACGCATCGGCTTCGGCTGGCCGGATCATCTCGTTCGGCATCGCGTCGGCTGCTGATGTGACGGGTGGCACGTTCTCGGGTTCGTTCCCGATCACGGGCGCTTCCTTCACGGTCGCGAGCGTTTTAAACCTCGCCCAGCTCCGCATCGATGGTTACTCCTCAAGCTCGGTTTCGGTCAACGCCGGACAGACGAACTACCTCGTTGGTCAGTTCAACATCCAGGCTTCCAACAACCCTGCTAAGGTTACGTACCTTCGCCTCCAGAACGTTGGTTCCGTGTCCGCGAGCGACCTCCGCAACATTAAGTTGATGCAGGGTTCGACGCAGCTCGGCGCCACGGTTGCTGTCCTCGACTCGAGTAATGCGTTGATCTTCGATCTCTCGAACGCTCCTCTCATGCTCACGTCTGGCCAGACGGCCGTCCTCTCGTTGTACGCTGACATCTCGGGTGGTGTGAACCGGACCTTCCAGTTCTCTATCCAGCAGTCGGCTGACATCAAGGGTGTAGACACGATGTACGGTGTCGGTATCGGTGCGACCCTCGTATCCGGTTCCTTCCCTGTGCAGTTCTACGCTGGAAACATTCAGAACGGTGGCGTTGTCTTGAGCAAGAGCTCGAGCTCGCCTTCCACGTACGCTGTTGCTGGTAACACCAACCAAGTCTTCGCGAAGTTCGATGTTCTCGCCTCCGGCGACAGCATCCGCTTCAACCAGGTTGACTTCGTCATCGGTGGCACCGGACAGTCTATCTCGAACTTCCGGGTCGTTGACGACCAGGGCGTTCAGATCGGCACCACGCAGAACATCGGCGCGAGCACCACGTACTCTGCTGGTACCGGTAACTTGAACTACATCATCCCTGCGAACACGACCCGCACCCTCACGGTTTCTGGCGACCTCGCCTCGACCGCAACGGGTACGCTCTCCGTGACGTTCGGTGGTTTTACCTCCGCCCAGAGCTACACGACGCTCAGCGCCATCACGGTTGGTTCGGCCGGCTCGAACCTCCTCTCCGTGCTCACCTCTGGCTCGAACCTCTCTGCTTCTTTGAACTTCAGCCTCGGTGCTCCGGTTGCCGCCTCGGCAAACTCCGAAGTCAGGGTTGCTTCCTACTCGCTCACCGCTGGTCAGATCAACGCGATCAACCTCACCGGTGTAACGGTCACGACGGTTAGTAACACGACGGTTGCCGGATACCTCCGCAACCTCCGCGTTCAGATCGGCTCGACCCAGCTCGGGAGCATCCAGCCGACTGTTGCTTCGAACCAGGCATACACGTTCAATGCGAACGGTCCGGTCGCCATTGCGGCGAACGCATCGGTCAGTGTTGATGTGTACGCAACCCTCTCCTCGAGCGTGACCGCAACGACCTCGGTTGTTGCTAACCTCACCTCGGTGAACGCCCAGACGGCTTCCGGTAATGCGGTAAGCGTCACGGGTGTAACGGGTCAGACGGTTTCGTTCAACAACGGTGGAACGATCACCGGCGCTATCGGCCCTGGCACCCCGTCCGCCTCGTACCTCGGTATGGGCGTATCCGGTGGAACGGTCGCTCAGTACCAGTTCACCGCTTCTACCGCGGGTAACGCTTCCGTCACCCAGCTCACGATCCGCGACACGACCTCGACTGCCACCTCGACCGGTACCTCTACGGACGCTTCAACGTTCATAAACTACCGCTTGTTTGATGGCCAGACGCAGATCGCGACCGCGTCTAACGTTGCTGGTGATATCGTGTTCAACCTCTCCGGCTTGCAGGTCCTCGCGGGTGCGAACAAGACCTTGAGCTTGGTGGCTGACACGAACACCTACCCGTACGCCAGCTCCTCGGGTGCGCATGCATTTGCTCTCCGCTCATTCATGTACACCAACGCTGCCGGTGCCACCTCGTCCTCGCTTACCTCTGCTAACATTGGTAACGTCTTCACGGTGTACCGCACGAGTTTGAATGTTGCTCAGGGTGCGGCCTTCACGGCTCCGAACTCCATCTCTGGAGGCACGGGCCAGGTCATCTCCCAGTTCAGCTTCACGGCTGGTGTAGGTTTCGATGCTACGGTGAAAACCGTAGTGCTCTCGACGGCTGGTACGCTCATCTCATCCAGCACCGCTCAGGTGCTCGGCTTGTATGACGCATCTGCTCCCTCGACGCTCTTGGCTACCTCGACGGCTACCTCGACCAACAACTTCTCGTTCACTCCGAACGCATCTGCTGGTTGGGTAATCCCGGCTGGTCAGTCCAAGACGCTCATGGTTAAGATCTACTCTGCTCCTTCCAACATCGGTGTTGTGACGGCAGGAACTGGTTCATACCAGGCCCTCCTTCAGAGCGCGACCTGGACGGACAGTGTGACCGTAACCATCTCGAGCTTGAGCCCGACGATCTCGCTCCCGGTAGCAGGTCAGTCCGTAACCGGACTCTCCAGCTAGTAGGTCGAATCTCGGATTCCAAAACCACCCCTCACGGGGTGGTTTTGTTTTTACGTACCCCGTGGGGTATACTATTCCCAATCTACATGCTCGATTACTTCAAGGTATCTAAGTTTTTTACGTACGCCGCACTCTTCGCCGTCGTCATCGTAACCTCGTCGACCCTCTTCCCGTTCATCGTGGGGAAGTACGTGTGGCTCCGCTCCACCGTCCTCCTGGGGGTTGTCTTCTTCACCCTCGGCGCCATGTTTAGCCCGCGCGCTGATCACTACCTCCTGCGCCTCAAGCACCTCTTTACCTCAAAGATCGTGATTGCGGTCTCGCTCTTCATCGTAATCTTCCTCCTCGCCTGCGCATTCGGCTACGATCCGCACGCTGCGTTCTGGTCTAACTTCGAGCGGGGAGAGGGTGGTTTCCAACTCATCGCCTTCTACCTGTTCTTCCTCCTCGTGGGTACGCTCTTCGAGAACGAACGGGATTGGCGGCACGCGTTCGGGTACTCAGCCTTCGCCGGCGTGCTCATGCTCCTCTACGGCGTGGTAGCACAGGAGGGGGTTAGCGGGTTCATCCCGGTCGGCGGGGGACGCTTCGCGGGCGCCCTCGGCAACCCGGCTTACACCGGCACGTACACGCTCTTCTTGATGATTTTCTCGACGTGGATGTTTGTGACGTCCCCCTCGCGTGCGATGAAAATCATCTGGTCTGTGCTCTTCGCGGTGTTCCTCATCGGTTTCTTCGGGTCCAAAACCCGCGGTGCGGGTATCGGCCTCGCCATCGGCATCCTCGCGTACCTCGTCTACGTCATCTGGCGTTCATCGGGTAGCGTACGGCGGTGGGGAGCCGGCGTGCTCGCGGCGTTCATACTCGTGGGCGGAACGCTCGTGTACTTCAGCAACACAGACTTCGTCCGCTCGCTCCCCGGCGGGCGCCTCTTCGAACTCTCGCTCTCTGAGGGTACCGCCCAGACGCGCCTCTGGACCTGGGGGAGCGCGCTCAAGGGTTGGGAAAAACGTCCGCTCCTCGGGTGGGGACCTGAGTCCTTCGCCGTCGTGTTCGACCGTTACTTCGATACCCGTCACTACATTCCGAACGTCGTTTCTGAAACGTGGTTCGATCGCGCACACAGCGTTTTCTTTGATTACCTAGCCGAAATCGGCATTTTAGGTCTCGTGAGCTTCATCGCAATATTTGCCACGTACGCCTGGGAGGCGGTATCTTCTGGAGCGCTCAAGCGGGGAGCACCCCTCGCAGCTGGGATCTTGGTTGCCCTCCCGCTCGCGTACCTCGGGCAGGGCATCGTGCTCTTCGATGTACTCC
>JAYSOF010000068.1:0-1671 GCA_043723165.1 bacterium | reverse complement strand
GCGATAGAAATGTTCCGGAGAACTGGAATTTTTTTGAGCTGCCACCTGAACCACCGTACCGCGTTCCGGAGCGTGCGGTGACGGCCTAAAAAGTTTTTGATTGCGGTCATCATGACTAAAATACAAGGGAATACTAACCCGTGCGAACGGAAACGGCAATTGAGAGAGCTGAGGCTAAACGCGGATCCACCGCTCCGGTAAAATCTCACTTCTTGCCGACCCACCGCTCAAAGACCAGGTTTGGGGAGCAACCACAAATCCTCCATTTTTTCCCTTCGTGCCGAGCCACGCTGCCCACCACGAGTACGAGCTGTTACCGATGATGAAATTTTTGGCGTGGGTCATGAGACGAAAAGCTTCGGGACCCGTTCTCGCCGGCAGCTCACCCTCGTACGTAACGGGGATGCTACCGAAAGAGAGGTTTGCCCTACACCACTCGGTATCGTCAGAAAAAACGTACACGTGCGAAATGTCGGTTTTCTCTCGGAGAGCTCCGAACGCGCGCGTGTAGTAATCAGCCCCCAAGACCCCCATCGTTTCGGTCACGACCGGATTTTTTACGTAGTCCCCACGACGTACGTGGAGGCACAGGCTCTCCCCGTTTTCCATACGCCCCGCCGCAGCTTCAAATTCTGGCGTAACCTCCCCGCGGAAAGAGAGCTCTTTCTGAATTAAATCTGAGCAGGCTTCGAAGTACCGCTCGCTCTGAAAGTAGCCATCGAGCGTGAGGTTACCACCCCGGTTCAGGATAGATGGATCGAACCCATCACCCACCTGACGCACGTACGGACGAATCCCAACGAGGGAGAGCGCCCGCGCTGTAACCTGCGACAACCCGAGCCACAGGAGCGGCACGGGGAGCAGGAAGCTCAGGCGGGAAAACAGCGTAAAATTTGGTTCAGCGTTAAAGGTACCGAGCTCGTACCTGCGGAGGGTGAAGTTGGGGCGCGGCGTCCGATCGTTCAAGAACGTCGTATCGAGTGTGAGCGAAACGTTGTGCTTCTGGGAGAGCGCTACCCCGAGCGCGTACTGGAACATCTGGTTCCCGAGTCCGCCCTTCAAGATGACGACAATCATCGGATCCTCCCGTTAGCTCTGGTCTGGCCAGAAGCCTTTGATGACAGTGTTGATTTGAGCCGCCTTCTCCTTCTCTCCCGCTGACTGGTAGAGGTTTCGGAGAGAGATGAGGAACTGGGGACGGTTGGGGCTCCCGGCGAGTCCGCTGATGAAGAGCTGTTCGGCTACCTTGTACGCATCCTTATCTTTGTAGAGCTCCCAGAGCACCTGGTTCATCCCACCGGTCGTGAGGAGGAGCTGTGAGTAGTTGAGTGCGGAAACAGGACGCTGGTACTTGTTAAAGCTCGAAACGAAGTAGCGGACGAGCTCGCGTACGCCCGCCTCGGGAACCTTCTCGTTCAAGAGCGGGAGTAGTCCGCTGCCGATGAAGCGGATCACCTCATCCTGCCCGACCGGAGAGCTCACCTCGAGCGCTGCTGTGTACGACTGCTCGAGGTTCTCGAGCGTCGGCTGCTGCTGGAACGAGCGGAGCGCTGATATGTACGACTGACCCTTGTGGAGCGGGAGGTACGCGCCGGTGTAGATGCCGACGAGGGCCAGGAGGAGCACGAGGGGCGCGATGACTTGCTTGAGTGGTGACATGTTGGTTATGCG
>JAYSOF010000067.1:0-10091 GCA_043723165.1 bacterium | reverse complement strand
GATGCGGACAGAATTGTTCGCGTTCTGAAACTGCACGGAGTTCCACGCCTCGTTGTTCAGGTCACCCATGTTGTACCCCGCATCCATGAGCGCGTGAATTTTTTTCTCCTCCTCGGACTTCGTCTTCACGAACTCCATAATGTCGGGGTGGTCGATATCGAGCACAACCATCTTCGCCGCGCGTCGCGTCGTGCCGCCGGACTTGATCATGCCGGCAACAGAGTCAGCTCCGCGCATGAACGACACCGGACCGGACGCGAAGCCTCCCTTCGAGAGCGGCTCCATCTTCGAGCGGAGGTTTGAGAGGTTGATGCCCGCGCCGGAACCAAACTTAAAGATCATCCCCTCGTTCCGGATCCAGTCGAGGATCGATTTCATTTCATCCTGCGTCGAGAGGATGAAGCACGCGGAGCACTGCGGGTTCGGCTGGCTCCCGACGTTGAACCACACGGGGCTGTTGAACGATCCCTTCTGGTGCAAGAGGATGTGTGTGAGCTCATCTTCAAACGTCTGCGCCTCGTTCACGTCTGCGAAGTACCCAAACTTTTCTCCCCAAGCTCGCACGGTCTTTGTGACGCGCGAAATCATCTGCTTCGCGCTCGTCTCACGCTCGTTCGAATCTAAAATTCCGCGGAAGTACTTCGAAACGGTGATGTTCACCGCGTTCGATGACCAAAACTCTGGAAACTCAACGCTCTTCTGTTCAAAAACTTTTCCGCCACCCACCGACGCATCGCGCTTCACCCACTTCACCTCGTTGAACGGATGCTTACCCGCCTTCGTGAAGAAACGACGAATACCTATCGACGGCTTCACGGGAGCATTCTTGGTTACTGCGACCTTCCGTGGTGTGCTCCGTGCGCGGGTTGGTTTGGACATGAGAGTTGGGTTTTGGGTGGGCGACTTTGTATCCCCATTCTACCCTCAGGGGGGGTCTGCGCAACGGTGGATAACATGCCTTTTTTCGGAGAGTGCAAACAAAAAACTCTCCCGTCAAGCGGGAGAGTCAGCTGGGTCGATTTACTTACGCTTTTTCCTCAAGAATGCTGGTATCTCCCACGTATCGTTCCCGGGAACAGAAGCTTTGCTCTGCTTCGGGGGCTCTTTTTCAGCTGCCGGGGTTGCCTGGGGAGCGGGTTTCGTCTTCTCGGGAACACCGGGGAGCATTTCCTGTTTCATGCGAGGCTCAGACGGAACGAAGAGCGTCGGGATAGACATCCGTCCCCCGCTGAACACTCCCTGGAAGCCCGTTGCGATAACCGTCACCTTGATCGTCTTATCTTTAAGGCCGCGATCGTAGTACGCTCCGAAGATCACGCGGGCGTTCTGGTCGAGGTTTGAGGCAATCGTGCGAGCGATGTCGTTGATTTCAGACATCTTGAGATCTTTTCCTCCGGCGATGGAGAAGAGCACGCCCTTCGCGCCCTCGACTGAAACTTCGAGGAGCGGTGAGTTGATAGCAGCCTCAGCTGCTTTGACCGCACGGTCTTGACCAGAAGCGGTACCGATGCCGATGAGCGTCGTGCCCGCATCTTTGAGCGTCGTTTCGATGTCGGCGAAGTCGACATTGATGATCCCCGGCATGTTGATGAGCTCAGCGATGGACTTCACCGCGTTCTTGAGCACCTCATCGATGAACCCGAACGCGCGCATTGCGGGGGTGTCCTTATCGATCATCGCAAAGATCCGATCGTTCGGGATGATGACGAGCGAATCAACCTTATCCTTTAGGCGGGCGAGCGCGTCCTGCGCGATGTTCATCCGCTGGGTACCCTCGAACGAAAACGGCTTCGTGACGATACCGACGGTGAGTATCCCCTTCTCGCGCGCGATCTCCGCGATGACGGGTGCCGCGCCCGAACCGGTTCCACCGCCGAACCCGGCGGTGACGAACACGATGTCTGCATCGTCCATCATCTCTCCGATCTCAGAGCGATTCTCTTCGGCGGCCTGCTTCCCGATGTCGGGGTTCATCCCCGCGCCGAGGCCGTGGGTGAGAGCGCGACCGATGTAAATTTTCTTGTGTGCAGACGCGTAGTCGAGGTCTTGCGCGTCCGTGTTCACCGCGATGAACTCAACGCCACGAATCCGCTCGCCGTCCTGCATCATACGGCTCACCGCATTCGAGCCACCACCCCCGACGCCGATGACCTTAATCTTCGTGATTCCGCTGTGGTTCCCGGGTTTCAACGCTTTCCTTGGTTTCTTTGGCATGGTGGTTATGGCATTAAGTTCTTGAAGATGTTCCGGATGAGCTCTTTCGGATCAGCCCCCGTGCGACGTTCTGCGTTGTTCCCCCAGAGGGCGAGACCCGCAGCGGTAGCGAACTCTGGGTCCTCGAGGAGGTTCAGGTGGGACGGGTTTCTGACGTCAAAAGGCGCTATATCGGGCACCCCAATCTGCACTGGTAGCTTCACGGTGTGACGAACGAGTTCGGTCATACCTGGCAGTTTTACCCCTCCCCCGATGATGACGGCTCCCCCGGGGAGCTGGAGCTGCCTGCCGAAACTCTTGAGCTCATTGTTCACCAGGTCGAGAATTTCAGCAAGGCGCACCTCGATGATTTCTGTGAGGAAACGTTTTGAAACTTCTCCGCTACTCTCTGAGTCGAGGTCGGCGAGGCGAACGGTATCACGGCGTGAAACGTCACGCGCGAACGCCGAACCGTGCTCAACCTTGAGCTGCTCCGCGGTATCGATAGGCACGCGGAGACCGGTCGCGATATCCTTCGTGACGTAGTTCGATCCGACGGGGAAGCTCTTCGTGTGGAGCACCTTGTTGTCTTCATACACGACGAACGACGTCGTGTCTGCGCCAAAGTCGATGAGCACGACGCCCAGGTCACGCTGGCGCTTCGAGAGCACCGCGCGCGCTGCGGCGAGCGGGTTGAAGATGAGCCCACCGACGGTGAACCCGGCACGCTCGACGTGCTTCGTGAGGAAGTTCACCTGGGGGAGGAACGCCTCGACGATGAGCGTGCTCACCTCGAGACGGTTTCCGGTCATGCCGGCCGGGTCGAGGATCTCGCCGATGTCATCGACGAAATACTCGCGGGTAATGTTGTGGAGCACAACGTGGTTCGGGAGGAGCTTCACCGCGCGCGAAGCTTGGATCACGCGGTCGACATCATCCTGCTGAATCTCCTGGTCGGAACGGGCAACCGCAACGATACCGCGCGAGGTGCGCGCCTTGATGTGCTCGCTGTTCACGTTCACGAACACGTTGCGCGTCGCAGACTTCGAAACTTTCTCGATGTCGCGCGCGATGTCGCGGAGCACGGAGGTTGCCTCGTCCGCATCGACGAGAATTCCACGCTTGATACCCGCAGATGGGTGGCGGAACGCAGTCATCACAGACAGCTTTCCGCTCTTCTCTACTTCTACGACGAGCCCCTTAATGTGGGACGATCCGATATCAAGTCCGGTGATTACGTGTGACATGCTCGAGGATTTTCTGTTCGGTGCTTTCCATCGCTATGGTATCACGGGTGCCACTGTGCGTATACCCGAGGAGGTGAAGGAGACCGTGCACGGCGAGGTGCGGGAGCGTGTGCCCCTTCTGTTCAGCCGAGCGGGGTGAGATGAGGATCTCACCGAGGTAGCGGGGGTTAGCATCACCGTTCGGGAACCCCTCGTTCTCGAAGCTCAGAACGTCGGTAGGTTCATCTTTTCCGCGCGTCGCGCGGTTCACCTTCCGCATCTCAGCATCCCCCACCACCGAGAGGTCGAGCGAAACTGACTTCTCATTCAAATACTCGAGCGAGCGCAGAAGAACCGCCCTCAGGTGGGCGGCTTGAGACCGAAACCGCTCCGGAGAGGAAACGGTAACGACGAACTTAACCGAGCTTCGCGCGGATTGCTTTCGAGACATCGTCGGGTGTCACGCGTCCCTTGAGCGGTTTCATCGCCGCTCCCATGACCTTTCCGATGTCTGCCGGCGTGGCGTTCGGGAACCCGAGGAGAGCGGAGGTAACCGCTGCTTCAATTTCGGCTGGGGTAGCTGGTTCCGGGAGGTAACGCTTGAGGACCGAGAGGTCGAGCTCTTCGGTAGCGGCGAGATCATCACGGCCAGCTGAACGGTAAACCTCGCGGGACTCCGTGCGCTTCTTTGCCTCACGGATGACCACTTCCTGCACCTCGTCATCGGTCAACGGATCAGTGACGCCCTTCGCGTGCTTCTCTATCTCACGGTTGTGGATCGCGGTTTTGAGCATCCGGAGAACGCCGAGAACGTGCTCTTCTTTCGCCCTCATGGCTCCGATGAAATCTGCTGCGATACGCGAGGAGAGAGAATCCATTGCGGTAGGGTTGGTTATGATGTTTTGAATCCGTGCTTGCGAGCGCGGGTGAGCTTGTCCTGCTTGCCGATGCGGTAGAGAGCCGCGAGCTTACGGCGACCACGGTTCGGGGCGCGCTTCGTGAACTGACGCTTGCGAGACTCTTTGACGACACCGCTCTGCTGCACGCGCTTGTTGAAGCGGAACATGACCGAGTTGATCGTTTCTCCCTCGCGACGTTTTACTTCAATTGCCATAGTTTTTATTTTTTGTTTTGTGTTGGTTTGGTTGACCTTTTGTGAGCTACATTTTCAATCGACGCTTCACCTCTTCGGGGAGACGGTCTAAGACGACGGTCTCCTGCGCGCTCGAGCGGAGATCGCGGACGATGATTGATCCCTCGAAGACCTCTCGCTGCCCGAAGATGAGCGCGAGTGTCGCCTCGCACTTCTCGGCAACCTTGAGCTGGGATGCGAGAGACTTCTTCCCGAGCGACTCTACGACGGGAATACCGTGAGAGCGGAGGTTGTTGATCGGTCGGAGGCTCGCGCGCTTCGCCTGTTCCCCCACCGCTACAAAGAAGACCCGTGAACGGCGCTTCTCGCGGAACGAGATCTTCTGTTCACGGGCGGTCACCGCGATCTCGGGGATTTTGAGCGATACCCCGACTGCCGGGACCGAGCGGTTAAAGAGCATCTCGGCGAGGTAATCGTACCTGCCGCCGACAGCGAGTATCCTCCCAGACGTGGTGCGGATTTCAAAAACCGTCCGGTTTCCGTAGGGCACCACACGGGAAAGCCGAGGCTCTGGCTCGTACGCAACCCCGTTATCTTCGAGGAGCTCGAGGACGGTTTTGAAGTGATTGTTACAGCTGTGGCAGAGTGAGTCAAGGATGAGCGGGGCTCCGTCGTGGATTTCCACGCACTCAGGTTTCCCCGCACCGCACGCGTACGGACCCGAGTGCTCGAGCTCTTTCACGCAGGCAGAGCAGAGCTTTTGCTTCTTCGAGCCGTAGTACGTCTTCACCTTCTCCTTAAACGTGGCCCGACACCCACGGCACCCGTACGTGCTCACCCGGAGCACGGTATCTTTTACCCTGAGCGCCTTTATGAAATCGAGCGCAGCGATGATGCTCTGGCAGTCGTAGATCGGGTCGGTATCGCCGATGACGTGAAAGGCAACCTCGTGTGATTCGGCGAGCGTAGACTTCGGACCAGAGGTTGAAAACACCTGCGACGCGCAGTGAACCTTGAGCGGGAGGGCGTAGTGCGCGAGGTGCTCATCGCAGTACGCGCGGACGGCACCGAACTCACTCGGGAGACCGATCGCAACCCCCTCACCTGACTTCGGTTTCACGACCCACGGGAGAGCCCCGTCGGTGCACTTCGCGAAACCCTTCGTGGCGAGCGATTCAGCTTCGGCGACCGGCGTCTCGAGGTAGTGGTAGTCGTGGAGCTCAGCGACGGCAAACCGGGCAGCCTGGGCTGCGCGGATGAAATCTTCTTCGCGCGGGAGGAGGTCGTACGCTCCCGCTATCCGGAAACCCGCCGGCTTTGCGGTTCCCTTGGTTGCTTTCTTTGGGGACGGTTGTGTCGGCATTGTGTTTCTTGTTGGTTGGTTACCCTAGTATGTGGGAGCCGAGAAAGCTTTTGCAGATTCGACCGGCCACAGCCTGAAGCGGACGATACCAGAGATATCAGCCTTGCTGAGCGGTCCCCACGAACGAGAGTCGTAGCTGAAATTGCGGTTGTCTCCCATCATGAAGTACTGACCCGAGGCGAGCGTACCGTCGAACGCCCCAGAGAAGTGCTCGTTCGCAATGTACGGCTCGTGGAGAACCTTCGTTCCGTCCTTACTGTACACGGTAACCGAACTATTCCCAACCACCACCCGCTCACCGGGGAGCCCGATGATCCGCTTGATGTAGAACGACCGGTGGTCACCGGGGTACTTGAAGACGATCACCTCTCCCCGCTCCGGTTCACGGAAACGGTACGAGAGCTCGTCTATTAAGAGGTAGTCCCCGTTCGTGAAGGTCGGCTCCATGCTCGATCCGGAAACGAGGAACGGCTGTGCGACGAACGCCCGGACGATGAGGACAACCGCCACGGAGATGGCGACCGTCTGGAATGTCTCGAGGAACGATCCTAAAAATTTACGCATACCGTAAAATGTGCCACCATTATAGAGCGTGACCCACAATATGGCAAAATGACCCCAGGTATGGACCCAAAGTTTAACCCGACACACATAAAAATCATCGTCGCTCTCGGAAATCCAGACGGAGAGTACGCGGGGACGTACCACAACGTCGCCCGAGAAGCGTTCGCCTCGTGGGGGGTGACCAGATTAAAAAACCCGAAGGGGAAACGGTTCGCGTACGGATCGTGGGAGGGGTACACGGTCGTAGAGCCGACCACCTTCATGAACGAATCGGGCTCTGCGGTCCGAGAGGCGCTCGACTACTTTAAGGTTGAACCGGAAGCGCTCGTCATTGTGCACGACGACGCCGACCTCACGGTCGGAGAGTGGCGCATCGAGTTCGAGCGGGGAGACGCGGGGCACAACGGGGTGAAGTCCGTAACCGAAGCGCTCGGAACAAAATCTTTTTGGCGGGTACGGATCGGCGTCCGAACCGACCGACCGGGAGCACCGAGAAAGCCCGCGGGCGAGTTCGTGCTCTCCCCCATCTCGGGAGGAGACCAGGGAGAGCTCAAAACGGTGTTCAACAAGATCAGTGAAGTGCTAAGCGGAGGGGGTAGGTAACGGACGGTACGAGAATGTGACGGTGAACCCAATCGATCCGTTTTCGAAGTTTTTGATGTTTGCGATGCTCAGGTCAACGCCCGTAAAGTCCTTCTGAGCTGAGAGGTTAATCCTGAACTTGGTAATCGCGTCGTAGTTCGCGGTACGGAGGGCGAGCGTGATGGGAGCGGATAGCGACGTGGCGTCAATGCGGTCCACGAGCACTTCGTTCGCCTCGGCGAGCGAAGAAACGCGCCCGATGAACGTGCTCCACGAAGCGCTCGCACCCCGGGCACCAGAGAGGGTCGCGACGAGTGCGTTGAAGGCTTCAGCCTTCGAGGTGAGGTCGGCGAGCTCGCGCTCCTGACCCGCGACGGTGAATATCGCGAGCTGGTTTTCAATCGCACGAGATTCCTGAACGAGGAAGTACGCGACGCCCGAGAAGAGTGCGAGGAACACCGCGAGCACACCCGCGGTTAGGTTCCTCCAGAGGACGACGAACCGGACCGTCTGCTCTTCGCGGAAGAGCTCTGCCGAAGAGAGGGCGGTGAGCGAGATGTCCCGGTCGCGAGCCCGGTCGAGCGAACCGCGGAACGACGCGCCGAGTACGGTGTACCAGTGCGGGGTGAGAGACCACGCCGACATGCCGAACACGACGACGTTCACGCCGAACCGCTGTTCGATGAACGCCTTCGCGTCTGCCTCGAAGCCGGGGGCGATGAGGTACACGGTCCCGATGCTCTCACGAAAACGAGAGAGGGCGAAGTTCAGTACCTTCTGCATCTCCTGAGAAACAGCCTGCTCGAACATCGCACGTGAGATGCTCCGCTCCTCTCCCTGTATGGATCGCCACGAACGGAAGTAGTCGAAGTAGAGCCCGCGGTTGCGGATGATCGAGAGGTTCAGACCGTCTGAAGAAATTTGGAGCGAAACGGACGGAGATGCTGACGCGTTCTGCCCGATCCCCCGCACGACGGTTCGCGTGAGCGCGAGGCCGGGAAACTCAAAGACGATTGGGGTGAACCCAGCGCCCTCGAGGGCTGTGCGGAGGATATCCACCGGCTGACGTTCAGAAACGGCGCCGAGGAGGTCGTAGTGGTCGGGGCTCTCGGCGATGAGCTGTGAGCTCAGGTACGCGGTGTTCTCGGGGATCGGGGAAACCATGCGGAGGTTGAGCGATGCTGACTCTTCGAGCTTGTCTGATCCGACGTTCGGAACCTGGAAGCTCTGCGTGTACACGAGTCCGGGCGGGAGCACCACGACGACGGGCACCGGACGGTCTGGCCGCTCAGCATCAACCATTCCGCGGAACTGCTTCAGGTACCCGCGGAACTGGTCCGCGTCTACAATCCTCCCCTCTCGGACAACGCCGGGCGGGAGCCGGAGCGAAACCGCCTTCGGACGGAGACCGAGCTCGAGGTACTGGAAACCTGAATCGCTCACGGTGAGCCCGCCGATTGTCGGGCGGAGCGTCAGACGCTCGAAGAGGTCTTGTGCTCGGCGTGCAATTGATTCTTTGGGGAGTGCCATTGGTTAGTATAAAACGTACCAGATCTTACGGGAGCGCCTGCTCGGAGAGTGACTTGAATTCGATGAGCCCGGTGGTCTGGTTCACGAGCACGAGACCGACGAGCTGCTTCTGGCGTCCCACGGCTGAACCGAGAGAGGTGATTGTGTACGTGAAGGTGTTCGTCGATGGGTCCGATGTTCGAACGGTAGAAACGAGAACGGTGTCAGACCCGACAGAGAACGAGTACGAATCCGATCCAGAGCTCGCGTACGTGCTGTCGCGCGCGATGCGAACCTGTGCGTCGCGCACCCCAGCTTGGGCCGCGGAGAGCGAACGGATCTCGAGACGTTCGTTGAACTTCGATGCGTTGAAAAAATACGTTACGAGCGAACCGGCGACAGCAACCTGGAGTATGATGCCGCTCACGAGAACGATGAATGAGAGCGTAGCTTGGCCGGAACGTTGCATACCCGTACGCTTATGATAGCAGAAAACCGGTACCCAATGGTACCGGTTTTCTTCATCGGCGAGAGAAGTTACCGATTCGTTTCAGCAGATCCCGCCTTCTTATCTGCCGGAGCTTGCGGTTGCTGAGCAGAAGGTTGCTGTCCCTGCGGGGCGTTGAGGTCTGGGTTCGCCTCAACGAGCTTCACGAGTTCGCTCTCAGAGCGAAGCTTAGCCGTCCACACGACTTCCTCTCGGTTCAAGCTGAGGAAATCTTCAGGACCCCAGAACACGTTCTTGAAGCGCTGGACGGAGAGTGGGTTCTGCGTGTTCTCCTTGTTGACCTGGAAGAGGTACACCTGGCTCAAACCGTACGACGGGAAAGTTTGGAGCTTTCCGAAGTATAGGTCACCGGTCTTGAGGTAGACCGCGCTCCAAGAATCTTTCTCAAAGAAAACTTTCCAGGATGCGAACCCGAGGATTGCGATGACGAGCACGACGATTACCGTGAGGAGTGTCTTGTTAGTTTTGTTCATACGTTCAGTATAGCACACCCTCCTACTGCCCGAGGGTCCCGTGAATGTGGATAGCTTCGTAGAGGTTGAGCACCGCCTTGACCGCGTCCCCCATCGAGATGTTGTTCTGTTTGTAGAGGCCGTCGGTCACGTCCCCAGCCGCCCAAACGCGGGAGTGTGAGGTCCGCTGGGTTTTTGGATCGGTAACGATTGAGCCGTAGCTGTTCAGTGTTACGAGGGCGCGGACCGGCTCGCTCGCGGGGACGAGCCCGATCTCAATGAACACCCCGGAAACGGGAAGCTCTCCGGTAGCTCCCGTTTCGGCATCGCGGATTCGGATGGACGTAACCTGCGAACCCCCAAGAATTTCGGTCACCTCAGTTCTGTACCGAACGGTAACCTTCGGGTCCGTGAGCACGCGGTCCTGCGTCACACGGTCACCCTTGAGCTCAAGTCCACGGTGGATGAGCGTAACGCTCGCCGCGTACGGCAGGAGATCGATGACCGACTCGAGGGCAGAGTTGCCAGCCCCCACGACCGCAACGTGCTGGTCACTGAACATCGGCGCGTCACAGATCGAACAGTACGCGACACCCTTACC
>JAYSOF010000066.1:0-5937 GCA_043723165.1 bacterium | reverse complement strand
GATGGCTCCACCCAAACCTCCGATCACGTTGTGCTCTTCGAGCGAGCAGATGAGCTTCCGGGTGAGCGCGCGGTCGCGTACGATTTCTTCGTCCAACGGTTTTACGGTGTGGATGTTCACAACCTCAACGGAAACCCCGCGGGAACCCAAGAGCTCCGCCGCGGCGAGAGCTTCAGCGAGGATGGTACCGGTAGAGAATACGGTTACGTCGGTTCCCTCGCGGACGACGAGACCCTTGCCGAGCGTGGGCGCACGGTCGGTAAGGTCGGGCTCTCCCCGCTTGTTGAGCCGAATGTAGGCGGGACCCGCCTCTTTTATGAGCTGCTCGAAGAGAGACACCGCTTCACGGGGACCAGACGGTGAGATGATCCGCATCTCGGGGAGCGCGCGCATCATCGCGATGTCTTCAATCGCGAGGTGGGTGATCCCGCACGTGCCGTACGTGAAGCCGGCTCCCCCGCCGATTACGATTACGTCAGCCTTGTGCGAGCACACATCAACCTTAATCTGCTCGATGCAGCGGAGCGTTATGAACGGGATGATTGAAAAGACAAAAACTTTTTTACCCGAGAGTGCCATGCCGGCAGCGACGCCCACGATGTTCTGCTCTGCCATACCGGCGTTCTGGTACCGGTCGCCCATCGCGCGAAACTCAGCTTCGCGGACGTGTTGAAAATCACCGGTGATGAAAACGATGTTCGAATTTTTTTCTGCTGCCTGGTAGAGAGCTTCGATGGTGGCGTTTCTCATGTGGTTAGGATAGTTCGCTGACCGCAACTTGGTACTGCTCCGCGTTCGGAGACCCGTTGTGCCACTCTCCGCTCCCCTCCATGTATGAGATTCCCTTGCCCTTCACCGTCCGCGCGATGATCGCGCGGGGTCGGTCACCCGTGGTACGGAGAACGCGCTCGAGCTCGGCGAGGTTGTGCCCATCAACCTCCTCAGCGTCCCAACCGAACGAGGTGAGCTTTTCGAGGAGCGGTTCGATGGCGACCACCTCTTCAATCTTAGTCCACGTCTGGTACTCGTTCCGGTCGATGATGAGCGTGAGGTTAGAGAGCTTACGGGATGCCGCGAACATGAGAGCTTCCCAAACTGACCCCTCGGCAAGCTCCCCATCGCCCATGAGTACATACACACGTGAAGGCTTCCCGTCGGCACGGAGGGCGAGCGCCATGCCGGCTCCAATCGGCAGACCGTGACCGCCAGATCCACCGTTCGTCTCAACACCCGGGAGAACATCGCGTTCCACGTGGCTCGCAATCAGGCTCCCGTCCTGTGCGTACCCCGCGACCGCTTCCATAGGAAAGAACCCACGGAGGGCGAGGACCGAGTAGAGAGCCGAAACGCTGTGCCCCTTGCTCAGCACGAACCGGTCTCGGTTCGGATCTCGGGAATTCTCAGGGTCAACGGAGAGAACCTTGAAGTAGAACGCCGTCAATATATCGACGATTGAGAGCGAGCAGCCGATGTGGGAATCCTTCGCGCGGTAGATGAGCTCGAGCACGGATCGGCGCGCCTGCTTCGCAACCTCGGTGAGTGGTGTATTATCCATGGTTACTTTTCCACAAAAAACTTGGTCTGCTTGCAAACCTTTTCGATATCAGCAATCTGGGAATCGGAGAGTGGCGGCAAATCGGAAACCGCCGAGTTCTCTTCAACCTCATGGGTAGAGAGCATTCCGGGAATAGCGAGAGAGACCTCGCTGAAGCTCAGGCAGAATTTGAGCGCGAGCTGTACCGGGGTGTAGGTGTTCGTGGGATCGATGAAGGAAAAAACGTTCGGAGCACCCTTCCACCGCGCGAGCTGTTCGGGAGACCACGTCGAGCGGTGGTCCTTGGGGCTGAAGTTTGTATCAGAGAGAGCACCGGTCAGGAACCCGAAGCAGAGCGGCGTGCGGGCAATGAACCCGGCCCCGCTCTTCTGGATGGTTTCGAAGACCCCTTCCGTGATAGCGCGCTGATCGATCATGTTGAAGTTCACCTGCACCACCTCAGCCCCAAACTCGTTGATTGCGACGTGAGCCTCGCTCGGGTTCTTGACCGAGTAGCCGAACACTCTCACCTTGCCCTCACGCTTCAAATCTTCCATGAGCCGGAGGGTTTCGGGCGATGACCGGACGGTTTCAACCGGAACACTATGGAGCTGGTAGAGGTCTACGTATTCAGTTTTCAGGCGGCGGAGGCTATCCTCGAGACACTGCCGAACGTACGGAACGGAAACATCGTGCGGTCCGCCGTGCTTCGTGAAACCAGCTTTGCTCGCGATGACCACGCTCTCCCGGTCTTTACCGAACGCTTCTCCCAAGAGCTCCTCGCTGTGACCATTCCCGTAGATGTTCGCAGTGTCATAAAAGGTGATACCGAGCTCCCTGGCACGGAGGAGCGCGCGGAGCGAATCTGCATCGTTCGTATCACCGTACGAGGTTGCACCCTCGGTTGCTCCACCGATACCCCAGGTTCCGAACCCGATTTCAGAAACCTCTATACCTGTTCTGCCGAGCGAACGGTAGTGCATATGTGCCCATGGTAACCCAGGCACAAGAAGACGGCAACGAGCTCCTTGCCCCACGGTACCCGGGCGTACTAGAGTGGTTAGGTATGGCAGTGCTCACGTACCGAGACCTCCCGAAACTGAAGGAAAAACACGCTGGAAAGAAGCTCGTCTTCTGTTCTGGTTCCTTTGACCTACCCCACGTCGGACACCTCAAGTTCCTCGAGGCGTGTAAAAAACTGGGAGACGTTCTCCTCGTTGCGGTTGGGAACGATCGGGACATCGAGACGGCGAAGGGTCCCGGACGGCCGGTGATGGGAGAGGCTGACCGCGTGAGGATGATCGACGCGCTGAAACCTGTAGACTACACGTTCATCAACAACTCTCCCGAAGCGGGAGCCCCGTGGCTCTCCCCGCTCGAAGAAATTTTTGACGCAGTTAAACCCGACGTGTGGGTCGTGAACTACGAGGGATCGCACATGGACGACCGGAGAGAAATTGCGAAACGGTACGGGATCGAACTCAAAATTTTAGAGCTTAAGAGAACTGGTACGTCGGGAGACGAGGCAGCTTCAACGACCTCCCTCCTCGAACGTGCGCGGGGTGATGCTAGCTAGTTCAACCGAGAACGAACCCTCTCGCGGATGAGCTCGTCGATGAATTCAGGGAGCTGCTCGGGAAACCGAATGGGAACTCCGCGCGCGGCGAGAACGAGAGAGAACAGTTTTTCAATTTCGTGGTTCACCGATCGGGCAGCCTCAAAGCGGGTCATGCCGTCGAAGAACGGGTGCCCCGCGTAAGATGCTCTCCCCTCCTCGTTCATCTTCTGGTAGTCGGGGTTCTCCGCGTTCATGATGTTCCTCCGGTCGATATCGTTTAGCACACCAGCTTCGCTCTCCTCGGCTCGCGTAACCCAGGAAGCTCCGCGGGTGTAGTTGTCGACGTAATGGAGGATGATGCGGGCTAGCTCTTCCGGATCGGTGCGTCCTGAATCGACAATCCCCTTCACGAAGATAACGTTATCTGGGTCGCCAGAAACAGACTGCACCCACAGGACCTGCGCCTCAGAAAAACCTGCGGACAGGAGCACCCCACGAGCTTCTCCCTCGTTCACGAGCACCCCCTCCCTCCCCGAGCCGCCACGCAGAGCGTGTTCTCTCGTGAGCTCTATCTCTCGTTTTTTATAAAAATCGTGCACGACCGCAGCTTCTACGAGCTCTCGTTTTAAACCATCGCCAAACCCTAAGAGCTCGGCGAGCTCATAAACGCGCGCAGCTTCCACGAGGCAGTGCTCGGTCACGTTCCCCCAGTGCCGTCCGTTCTCATCGGGAGACCAGAGGTTTCCGGGGTCGTCGTGTAACGCAATCGCCCGCGGGTGAGCGCGAGCAATTGATTCGAGGTACGAACGGACCGGGTCAGGTTCGTTCGGAAATAGTTTTGGGAGCTTACTCGACATACTTTCCCGCATCGTCGCGACGGGAGAGGATCGGGTTCTTGTTCGGCCACCAGATGTTAAACCGCGGGTCGTCGTAGCGGATTGAGAACTGTCCCTTCGCGTCGTAGTACTGCGACTGCTTGTAGCAGAACATGATCGATTCCGACAGCGCGAGGTGTCCGTTTCCAAACTTCGGCGGTACGAGCACCTGCCAACGGTTCTGGTCTGAGAGCACGAACGATTCCCACTGCCCGAACTGCGGAGACGTCTCGTCGTAGTTCACGACGGCAAAGTAGAAGCGCCCGTGACCGCACGAGATGAGCTTGTACGTCTTATCATCCCCGTGGAGCCCGCGGAGTACCCCCTTCGAAGACGTAGAGAAATCGTCGCACACGAAATCGATATCGATCCCGTGCTCGGCGTAGAGCTTCTTGTTGAAGCTCTCGGTGTACGTTCCCCGGAAATCTTCGAAGATGTCTGGTTTGATGAGGAGCACCCCGTCGAGCTTCGTTTTTTGAACTTCCATGTTTTTATTTTTTGTTTACCGGCGACCACACGATGACCTGGTAGTGCTCGACGAACATGGTCCCCCCGATGTTAGTTCGCTGTGCACGGTGTATCTTTATTCTCCCCTCCGCCTCGAGTTTGCGCAAGCTCGTCAGGAACCCCCACAGGTAGTTCCTCCGGCGGAAGTACTCGATCGAGAGGTAGTCGAGGAGGTTGTCCGGGTTCAAGAGTTCCGCTACCGGTTCCACGTGGACGACCATCGAGAGCTCCGGCTGGCTGAGCAGGTACTCGATGAACTTACCGTGGTTCTCACCAACCTGCTCAAGGGCAGCGACGGTGTACGCGATAGATCCTGGCTCGAGGTTGAGCGAGGTATCAGGGTTAAAGAAATCGAACTTCCGTCCCGAAACGTTCGCAACCTTACCCTGGGAAACCATCTCCGCGATGATTCCCTGAGAGGCTTCAGCCCAATCGAGGCCGGTTATCTTCGCGCCGGGATTCACGTCCCTCAGTTGCAAGAGGTGGTGCCCCGTACCGCACCCGAACTCGTACACGTGGGGTGCCGAGCTCATGTACTTTTCGTACAGCCACTCGAGGATGATCTCGAGGCTCTTGTAATCAAACCCGGGAGCGCTCGGACGGACGAACTCACCGCACCACCGCGCGATGGCGTCATTCTTGAAGTAGTGCGGGACGAGCGCTTCACCCTTCCCCTCCTTGAGCGCGGCTAGGTTGTCTCCCCACCCCTTCTCCCACTTCGCGATACGGTGCGCGCCGACGCGTTCGATCTCTGGATCGAGGAGTACCTTCATGATCGTGAGGAGCACGCGGTCACGGTCCTCGCCTAGGAGCGGGGTAACCTCGAGCGCAGCAGTAGAGATTTTCTTAGCCACGCGCTCGGTGAGCTTCTCCCCGAAGGCAGCTTCGAAATCAGAAACGGTGAGCAGTTTTTTGTTCATGGTTTTAGTTTTTTGAAAACGGGTCTTCTGCGCTCCAGACGAGGCAGTACTCTGAAATTGCAGTCACGGTAACGCTCCCAAAGTACCGCTCGAGGATATCCAAGAGGTCTCGCTCCGAGTACTCACGAACGTGGAAGCGCGAACCGGAGAACGTCTTGTAGGGCGTCGGGTTCCGCGGGGTTGACCCGATGAAGCTGCCGCCTGGATTCAGCGCAGAAACAACTTTCGGTAGGAGCGTGATGAAATCTTCTTCGCTCACGTGCTCGATGAACTCACTCGTCACGATCGTATCGAACCCATGCGGGAGGTCGTCCTGGGAGCGGAGGTCGAGCGTACGGTACTCGATCTTCGGGTGCTGTTTCAGGAAATCAGATATCTTATCGATCGCGACGACACCCGTAACCGCGTCGGACTGTGCGAGACGCTCTGAAACAAACCCGTGGCCGCACCCGAGCTCAAGGACCCGCCCGCGGGCAGACACGACGAGCGGTTTCGCGTAGCTCTCGAAGTACTCCCAATCGAACTCAGCGTGCTCGGTATCTG
>JAYSOF010000065.1:0-19724 GCA_043723165.1 bacterium | reverse complement strand
GTTTCCGGAGACGACCTCTCCCGTGCGGTTTCGTCCCTCGTGCTCCAGCTCGCGAAGATCGTCCACCCCCAGGGAAAAGTTTCAGCCGAGATCGTGAGCCTCAAGATGAAGATCGAAGAGGTGACCGAGCGCCTCACCAGGGCGGCGAAGATTGTTTTTTCAGAGCTCGGTGGCAAGAGCCGTACGGAGCTCGTCGTGCTCTTCCTCGCGGTGCTCCACCTCGTCCGTCAGCAGCTCGCAGATGTAGATCAGGACGGCCAGTTCGGAGATCTTACGATTGCGAAGCGGACGGAGCCCCGGTACCATGTACCTGAAACCGTTTCATAAAACCATGGATCAAATTAACCCGAGTCAGTTCGCCGCACTCGAAGCGCTCCTGTTCTACTACGGGAGTCCGATGGCGCGCACCCGCGTCGCATCCATCCTCGGTCTACCAAAAGAGCACACCGATCTGCTCATTGAAGCGTACCGTACCACACTCGAGAGTGATCCATCACGCGGGTGCCTCCTCACCGTTCTGGGAGATGAAGTTCAGCTACTCACGAAGCCCGTAGTCCGCGAGGTTGTAGAGCGTGCAATGAAAGAAGAGCTTCGCGAAGAGCTCACCCCCGCTGGGCTCGAAACCCTCGCGCTCATCGCGTACCTCGCTCCCGTTGCCCGCCCGACGCTCGATTACGTCCGTGGGGTAAACTCGAGCTTCATCGTCCGGAACCTCCTCGTCCGCGGGCTCATCGAACGTGACGGCGCGAAGGGTAACGCGTATCTCTACCGTCCGACCGGAGCGTTCCTTTCCCACCTCGGCCTCTCGTCTCTCGAGCAGCTTCCAGATTTCGAACGTTTCCGAACAGTCCTCCGCGAGTTCGAGGAGACCGCAAACCGAACTGCAACCGAAGAGGTACCCCCGAATGGAACCGTCGCAGCTTAAGATCGTACTCGGTTCGGTTACGACCGCGGCCATTGTGCTCGCGGCCGCATCGTACATGCTCCAGGAGCCTGCGTCTTCCGTTCAGAAACCAACCACGAGCGGGGATTCGACCGTTGCTCCGAACGTCGGCATCCCGCGTCCACAGTCGTCTTCCACCGGACGAAAAATTCCCGTTCGCAGGTGGGATGTACTCGATCCCCAGATCGGGGCACAGGCTATTCTCATCCAGTCGCTCGATGATCAGTTCCCGTTCTTGAACTACGGCACGTACCGAACGTGGCCGATCGCCTCGCTCACGAAACTCTTGACCGCTGTGGTCGCCCTCGAGGAGTTCGGAGAGACGAAGCGGATTCCGGTGAGCGCGGAAGCTGTTGCAACCGAGGGTGAGGCCGGCGGCCTCCGGAGCGGTGAGGTGTACACCATGAGAGACCTCATCAAGGTGATGCTCATAACCTCATCGAACGACGCAGCCAGCGCCCTCGAGGAGTTCGGTGGGGGACGGGAGAGCTTCGTGAAGCTCCTGAACGCAAAGGCGATCTCGATCGGGATGCAGCAGACTACCCTCACTGATGCTTCCGGTCTCTCTGACCAGAACCAATCTTCGGCGAGCGATCTCCTGAAGCTCACGACGTACGTCATCGAGAAGCACCCGGAGATTTTCAGCTGGACCCGCGCACAGACGCTCCTCGTCCAGCCGACGAACGACTCCGTTAGCCACACTGTTCAGAACATCAACCCGTTCTCCTCCGACCCCACGTTCTTAGGAGGTAAAACGGGGACTACCCCGGCCGCCCGTGAGAACCTCATCGCAGTCCTCTCGTTCGAACAGCGGAGGATTGCTGTCGTGGTACTCGGGAGCACCGACCGTTTCCGTGAGCTCCAGTCGCTCTTGGGTTGGGTCCGGAAGGCCTATGAGTTACAATAGGGGTATATGGTGATCTTCGAAGCGATCCGTACGCTCCTCCTCCTCGCCGTCTCGTTCGTCACCGCGCTCATATTGACGCCGTTCGTCGTCCGGGTACTCGAGCGTTTCAACGTTAAGAAGACAAACATCAGGGACGCCGCGAGCGCTCCCATTTTCAACAGCCTGCACAAGGGTAAATCGAGTACGCCAACGATGGGTGGTGTCATCATCTGGGGAACCGTCGTGCTCGTCGCGTGCGTGTTCTTCATCATCGACTCGCTCTTCGGCGGTTTCGGTTCGTACTTCAACTTCGTGAACCGTGCGGAAACGTACCTACCGCTCGCCGCACTCCTCTTCGCCGCACTCGTCGGGTTACTCGATGACGTGTTCGGAATTCTCGGTAAGGGACCGCACGGCGGGGGACTGAGCGTTAAGCACAAGCTCGTCATCTACGCCGTCATCTCTGCTGTCGGCGCGTGGTGGTTCTACTTCCGTTTGGGTTGGACGACGCTCTTCATCCCGTTCATCGGGAACGTGGACATCGGGCTGTGGTACATACCGTTCTTCATGTTCATCTTGATCGCGACCGCGTTCTCTGCAAACGAGACGGACGGGCTGGATGGGCTCGCCGCGGGGACCATGTTCTTCGGTTTCGCCGCACTCGCCGTCGTGGCGTTCGTGACGCACCGGTACAATCTCGCCGCCATGAACGCTGCGCTCTTGGGGGCGCTCCTCGCGTTCCTCTGGTACAACATCTACCCTGCGCGGTTCTTCATGGGGGATACCGGTTCGATGGCACTCGGCATCTCGCTCGGCGTCATGGCAATGCTCACGAACACGGCACTCTTCCTTCCGTTCTTCGCGTTCATTCCGCTCTGCGAGTCGCTCTCGGTTATCGTTCAACTCACGAGCAAGAAGCTCCGCGGAAAGAAAATTTTTCTATCGACGCCGTTCCACCACCACTTCGAGGCGATCGGTTGGCCCGAGACCCGTGTGACGATGCGCTTCTGGATGGTTGCTGGTCTCGCCGCGAGCTTCGGGCTCGTTCTTTTCTTCCTCTCTCGGTTTGCATAACGCACCACAAAGAACAATGGCAACCGTAATTCGAAACGGTCTCGTCTACGATGGGCTCGGCGGAAAGCCGAGGGTTACCGATGTGCTCATCCGTGACCGTACGATTGCCGGTATCGGTTCGTTCCCGTCCCGTTCAAACCACGTGATCGATGCGTCGAACTGCATCGTGACTCCTGGGATAGTAGACCCCGCCTCAAACCTCGAGTGGTTCGGGAACCCAGGTGTCGGATACCAGGCTGAGGTCACGCTCGGCAGCGGCATCACCTCATGCATCTTAGGGAGCTCTGGAGAGTCGATCGTTCCGTCTTCCTCCCGAACGCTCAACGCGTTCGCTTCGCGCGCAGACGCGCACTCGAACTACCATTGGCACACGGTACCCGAGTTCATTTCTCACCGCGCGGCGCGTGCGGTGAACGTTGGGCTCATCGTCGGCTTCTCCTCGCTCCGGAACGTCATGTCCCAGGGGATGAGCCACGACCTCACACACCGCGAGCTCCACGCTGCGGTCGGCGTACTCCGCACCGCATTCGATGCGGGAGCCTTTGGCGTTTCGATTGACTGCTCGCGTCGCGACACCTCGCCCCTCGAGGTTGATGCGATCATTGACGCTACGGCAAAGGCGCGGCGCGTCCTCGTACTCTCGACCCGTTCCCAGGAAAACGTACGCTTTAAGGAAACGTACGCGTACGCGCTCGAACGCAAGGTTCAGACCCTCGTCCGGATTCCGTGGGCGGTGCGGAGGGAGAGCGAACGTTCGTGGCTCGTGAGTGTTGCAGATGCTGGGGACGCGCTCGTGGGTACGTGCCCGTCTGGTTCGTACAGCATTTCGATGAGAGACCTGCTTCCCGACTGGGCTCACTTTCCGTTCGAACCTCACGATGGTTTCACCCGCGAGATTGCCGAACGCTTGCGTCCGTACGAGTCAGACGGTTTGGTGATTGCTGACCCCGGACGTTCTGAAATCGATTACCTCACGGGTGTGCCCGTATCTGGTTTCGCAGAACGGAGGGGGGTGAGCTTCTCGCAGGCTATGCTCCTCTTGAACTCGCTCTCGTCGGGTCACATGCGCTTCTCTCTGACCCGCGATGTGAACGTGTGGGAGAGCCTCGCCGCGCGCCCCGGGGTTATGCCCGAGTGGGGGACGGTTGATGCCGTGCGTTCTCCCGGAACCTTTCTCCGTTCTATTTCCCTCCGCTTTCCCGAAGCTCTCCCCCAGGCAATCCGGAACCTTACCGCCGTCCCATCAGCGTTCTTCGGGTTCGATCGTCGCGGAACGATTTCTGAAGGTTCGTTCGCTGATCTCGTGGTGTTCCGTGACTGGCGCGCCGAAACGGTTCTCGTGAACGGGGTTCGCGCTTCGGCTGAACGCACCGACCGTGCGGGGGTAACCCTCCGTTCCCGTTTCTCATGAAGGAGATAATCGTACCGAAGAAAACTTCCCAGCCGGACTACGTGTTCATCACGCTCACCGTGCTACTCACCGTGTTCGGTCTCGTCATGCTCTCGAGCGCATCTGCAGGCTCCGGGCGCGAACGTTCCGGCGATAGCTACTACTACCTGACCCACCAGCTCCTCTACGGCCTCTCCTTCGGCATTGTGGGGTTCATCGCTGGGATGGTTCTCTACTACCGTAGGCTCGAGCGGTGGGCCATTCCGATCTTGGGTACCACAATCGTCCTGCTCCTCCTCGTGTTCACCCCGCTCGGCCTCCACATCAAGGGGAGTGACCGCTGGCTCGGTTTCGGTTCGTTCACGTTCCAGCCGAGTGAGCTCCTGAAGCTCTCGTTCATCATCTACCTCGCCGCGTGGATCAGCCGTAACAAGACTCGGAGCAAGAGCTTCTCTGAGGGTTTTTTGCCGCTCATCGTCATCCTGGGTGTCGTCATGGGTATCCTCTTCGCACAGCCCTCGACGACCGTTGCACTCCTCATCTTCGGCGCCTCAATCATGATGTACTTTACCGCGGGAGCCCCGCTCAAGTACCTCGGCATCTCAGCGCTCGTTGTGACCATCGCTGTAGCTTGCCTCATCGTGGCGACACCGTACCGTCTAGAGCGCGTGATGACGCTCGTGAATGGGAGCGCAGTCGATGAGCTCGGCGCTGGCTACCAGATCACCCAGTCGCTCATCGCCATCGGGTCGGGCGGGTTTACCGGCGTCGGGTTTGGTCAGTCGACGACGAAGCTCAAGACGCTCCCCGAGCCGATGGGGGATTCTATCTTCGCGGTCGTCGCAGAAGAGCTCGGGTTTATCGGTTCGATTACCCTCATACTATTCTTCATTATTTTTCTCTGGCGCGGTCTCCGCATTGCCCGGCGTGCGCCGGATGCCTTCGCGCGTCTCATGGTGACCGGCTTCATGTGCCTCATCGGACTCCAGGCATTCGTGAACATCGGAGCTATCTCTGGAGTTCTACCGCTCACCGGCGTACCGCTCCCGTTCGTGAGCTACGGAGGTACCGCGCTCGCAGTCTTTTTGACCATGGCAGGTATCACCGTTAACATATCTAGGTACCAGCGCTAATGGCATACAAAATTCGCATAGGTTTGACAGGAGGGGGGACAGGTGGGCACGTGTACCCGCTCCTCGCGGTGGCGGACGCGCTCCGCATCCCCGTTTCCGTGAGCGAACCAGCCGAGCTCCACTACTTCGGTCCCACGGGTGCCTTCGGTGGAGAGTTTTTAGCTCGCAACGTAACGACACACGCGATCTCTTCGAGCAAGCTCCGTCGGTACGCCTCGATTCAGAACATCATCGACATTCCGAAGTTCATATGGTCGTTCTTCCAGGCGTTCGTTTCTGTGTACCGCGTGATGCCAGACGCACTCTTCTCGAAGGGTGGTCCCGGCGCGCTCCCCGTCGTGTTCGCCGCGTGGTTCTACCGCATCCCGATCCTCGTACACGAATCCGATTCTATCCCGGGACTCACGACGCGGCTCACCGCGATGTTTGCAAAACGAATCGCCATTTCGTTCACGAGCGCCTCGGCACACTTCCCGAAGGCGAAGGTCGCGTTCACGGGAAACCCCGTGCGCCAAGACCTCCTCTCGAACTTACCCGGTAAAGCAGAAGCGCTCTCTGCGCTCGGGTTTACCCCTGACCTCCCGCTCGTCGTCGTGCTCGGCGGTTCCCAAGGGTCTGTTCGGATCAACACGTTCATCGGGGAGAGCCTCTCCCTCATGCTCGAGAAAGCTCAGGTGCTCCACCAGACGGGACCCCTGAACGAGTGGAATAGGGAAGACGCCCTCTCTGGTGTCCCAGAGATCGTGCAGTCCCGTTACGTTGCTGTTCCGTTCCTCGATACCCCAGGCTTACAGCAGGCTCTCGTTGCCGCTGATGTCGTTGTGTCCCGTGCGGGAGCCGGCTCAATCTACGAGCTAGCCGCCTTCGGTAAGCCGGCAATCCTGGTACCGCTTCACGGGTCAGCGGGGGACCACCAGCGGGTGAATGCCTCCGAGTACTCTCGGACGGGCGCTGCTACCGTTTTCGAAGAGAGTAACCTCACCCCGAACGTTTTCTCAACTGAACTTTCGCGCTTGTTGGGTGATGCGGGAGAGAGGGCTCAGATGTCCGAGCGTGCCCGTGCGTTTTTCAAGCCAGACGCGGCGAAGATCCTCGCGAACGAACTCGTTATCTTGAGCCAGTAGGGTTTTACTTTACGGGTTGTCAACAGTTACGGTTGACCCGTAAAACTGGCGTGGTAGAATGCCTGTATGATCCACGAACTGCAACAGAGGCTCCTCAAGGTCGCGCAGGATAAGAACCTTGGCCAACTCACGCTCCGCGAGATCGGGAAGCTCGTGGGTGAGGTTTCACCGCAGAAAATTAAGCACCACCTCCAGCAGCTCGAGAAGCGCGGACTCATCAAGATTGATAAGATACGTGGACTCATCGAGAAGAACACTGCTGGCTGGGTAGACGCTGGCGTAGCAACTAAGGGTCCGAAGCAGAAGGCTCGTATCTTCGCGATTCCGATTCTCGGAGCTGCGAGTGCTGGCCCCGCCGCTGCGTTTGCTGAGGGTAACATTGAAGGGTTCCTCCGCATCTCGAGCTCGCTCTTCGAGCGCCGGAGCATGCATAACTTCTTTGCGCTCAAGGTAGACGGACCGTCTATGAACCGTGCGGAGATTGAGGGGAAGCGCATTGAGGACGGGGATTACGTGATCATCGATCAGGACTACCCGAACCCGAAGGATGGCGATGTGGTGCTGTCGATTATCGACGGGGTCGCAAACATCAAGAAGTTTTACCGTGATGAGGATGGGAACATCGTGCTCATGTCTGAATCAAAGCAGAGCTTCCCGCCGATCCACATCCACAAGCACGACAACTACTTCATCAACGGCAAGGTTGTGAAGGTCATCAAAAAGGCGAGGTTTTAAAATACGAACCATAGCTGTAAATGAGAAAAGCCACCGAATCTTCGGTGGCTTTTTTGTAGGTGAAAAATACCTGAAAATCGGGTATCCTTAGCTCATGGACATCCGCGTCCGGTTTGCGCCATCTCCAACAGGGTTTTTCAGCCTCGGGAACGCCCGGACGGCTCTCTACAACTGGATTTTTGCCCGGAGCAAGGGTGGAAAGTTCCTCGTGCGTATCGAGGATACCGACCGTGAGCGGTCGGAGAAGACCTACGAAGACGACGTCTTAGAACAGCTCCGCTGGTTGGGTCTCGATTGGGATGAGGAACCAATCCGCGACAGCGAGCGCCTCGAGGTTCACGAGGGGTACCTGAAGACTCTCCTTGCCGAGAAGAAAGCGTACTGGTGCTTCTGCTCTTCGGAGGATCTCGAAACCGAGTACCAACAGCAGCTCGCGAGCGGCATCCAGCCGAAGTACAGCGGACGGTGCCGGGGCATCTCGATCGAAGATGCGAACGCGCGCGTAGCGGCGGGGGAGAAGGCGACGATCCGTTTCCGTATGCCGGAGAAGAAAATCTCTTTCCACGACTTAATCCGTGGAACGGTTGAGTTCGATACCGCGCTCTTCGGAGACATCATCATCGCAAAGGGTTTCCGCGATCCGCTCTACAACTTCTCGGTCGTCGTCGACGATTTCGATACGAAGATTACCCACGTCATCCGTGGCGAGGACCACCTGTCGAACACCCCTAAGCAGATCGCCATCCAGGAGGCACTCGGTTTCCCAACCCTCGAGTACGGGCACCTGCCGTTCATCTTGGGAGCCGATAAGAAAAAACTCTCGAAGCGTTTCGGCGGTGCTTCTATCCGTGAGTACCGTGCGCAGGGTTACCTTCCCGAACCGCTCGTGAACTTCCTGACGCTCCTCGGTTGGCACCCAGAGAAAGATCGTGAGGTCCTTACCCGAAAAGAAATTATCGAGGAGTTTTCGTTCGATCGCGTCCAGAAAGGTGGGGCGGTCTTCAACCCAGAGAAGCTCGACTGGCTCTCCGGTCAGTACCTCCGGACGTTACCCGTTTCCGAGCTCACCGAACTCCTGAAACCGTTTGTACCCGCTGGTTGGGCTGATCGTAAGGAGGTATTCGAGCACGCGATTCCGCTCGTGCGCGATCGGATCTCGAAGCTTGCCGATTTTATCGAGCATGCCCAGTTCTTCTTTGATGCTCCCGAGTACCTACCCGAACTCTTGAGGTGGAAGACGATGGAAGCTCCTGCTGCCAAGGCTTCACTCGAAGCGGTAGAAGCGGCGCTCAAAAACCTCAATGAATTTAGTCAGGAGTCAGTTCTCGGGATGCTCTCAAATTTGGGAGAGAAGCAGGGGAGAGGCGAAACCTTCTGGCCGTTCCGCGTGGCGCTCTCGGGGAGGCAGGCATCCCCCGGCCCGTCTGAAATTGCCGGAGCAATCGGTAAGACCGAGACGCTCGCGCGCATCGCAACCGCGATAGCTAAGCTCAGTTAACTTCGACCCATGAAGCCGATCCACACCACCGGGATCATCTTAGCCGCCGTGCTTGCCATGGCGGCTTTCGGTACCGCGTCTGCCCAGGTACAGCCTTCCCAGGCTACGACGCTCCAGCAGCAGATACAGGAGAAAGCTAACGCCCTCCAGCAGCTTCAGGCTCAACGCGATGCGCTCGAGCGGAGCCTCGAGGAGATCGAAAAATCCGGTAAGTCGCTCAAGAGCGAAATCCGTTCCATCGAGAACAACGTGAGCCAGCTGAACGTTTCGATCAAGACCGCCTCGCTCACCGTCGATGAGCTCAAGCTCCAGATCGATCAGCTCGGGCAGGACCGTGCGAGCATCGCGACGAAGATTAAAAACAAGCAGGCGGCGGTGAAACAGCTCTTCCTCGAGATACAAGAGCTCGACCAGGACACCTTGCTCGCCGTCGTGTTCCGTAAGGGCACACTGAGCGACCAGACTGCTGAGCTCCAGCGGATGATTACCCTGAACGGGAGTTTCAGGAGCGGCATCGCCGAGCTCTCGAACCTTCAGGAACAGCTCTCGCAGAAAGTCGTCGAGACGAAGAACAAGCAGAAAGCTCAGGAGCAGGCGTACACGAACCTCGTGAGCCAGCAATCGATTGTGAAAGACCAGAAGCAGGAGAAGGAGCAGCTCCTCTCGCAGACGAAGAACCAGGAGCAGGTGTACCAGGCCCAGATTTCCGTGCTCGAGCAGGCCCAGATCGATATCTCGAACGAGGTTGAGAAGATCGAGTCTGTGCTCCGCGGTTCGATCAACGCGAACCTCCTCCCGGTAGCTCGCAAGCTCTTCTTGTGGCCAGTGAACGGCGGATCGCTGTCCCAGGGCTACGGGTACACGAAGTTCGCCAAGAAGGCGTACAAGAGCCAGTACCATAACGGTGTTGATATCGCGGCCCCGATCGGGACGGAAATCTATGCCGCAGAATCGGGTCGGGTGATCAATGTTGGCGACCAGGATAAGTTCTGCCGTAAGGGAGCGTACGGAAAGTTCGTCGTCGTGAAGCACGACAACGGCCTCACGACGCTCAACGGACACCTCTCGAGGTACATCGTCTCGATCGGTCAGCGCGTCGAGCGGGGACAGGTCATCGGGTACATGGGTCGTACAGGGTACGCGACGGGTTCGCACCTCCACTTCACCGTGTTCGCGAGCCAGACGCTCACGCCGGCGCGCGTCGGGTACCCGGAGGGCTCCCAGCCGTCCAAGACGTGCGGCCCGATGCCCGTCGGCGGAGACATCGACCCGAACCTGTACCTCTAGGGTACACTTGACAAAGTTAGTATTTTATTATGAAAACGTAACCGGCAGGGGAACGTCGTTCGAGAAAACGTGGTAGAATTTAGACCAAGATGGAACGAACAACGATGAGACGTGTGAGCGTACTTGCCCTCGGGGTTGTTCTCTTAGCGGGTCTTACGGTACCTACAGGTCGCGTACGCGCCACGGAGCAAAAAGCCGAGCCGGTAGTCCAAGAGGCGTCCATTTTAGATACGGTCATGGGAATCATACCCACGGGGGTTAAGAGCGCCTACGAAGGCCTCCCGGGGGTTATCAGGAGCCCTTTGGATAGCGCTTGGGAGGCCCTCAGGAGCCTCGCGGGTTCCAAGGCGACAGAGATGGCGGACGCTAAGCCCGGAGATATTAGAGCGTACGCTGGGAAGGTGGTTAACTGGGTCACGGACGTTGTGAACCATCCCGGGGAGTGGATCGATCAGGTGATCGAGCTCTTGAAGAACATATTTGAGGACATCAAGATGTTCCTCAAGATATAGAAAGTCTTTAAACAGATAGTACTGTCGCAAAAGGTATATTGTGCGACAGATGTAAGTTTTGAATAAGGCCAATCCCCTATGGATAAATACGCAACGCTAGACGAATTCAAAGATCGCGCCGGGTACGATATCAATGGATCGTGGTATCCCCGCGTCACGAAGATCGTCGAAATAAAATCCAAGCCGGCACTCTACCGTTTCTACGCAAAGATGCCGAGCTTCGCCGAGGCTGAGAAGATGAAAGAACGTTCCGCGGTCGAAGGTACCCTAGTCCACGAGACCGTCGAGGGCATCCTCCTCGGGAAGAAGCCTCCTATCCCCCCTTCGATCGAACCTTCTGTCCGGGCGTTCCTCGAGTTTATGGTCACGAACAACATTTCCGTCGATCCGAACTTCGTCGAGCACCGGCTCGCGAACCACGAGCACCGGTACGCGGGTACCATCGATGCGATCGCGATGATCGGCGGAAAGCTCGGCGTCTTAGACATCAAGACCTCCCAGGAGATCTACCGTGACTACAACCTCCAGACCTCCGCGTACTTCTCTGCGATGCGCGGCGAGGTTAAGGGTTTAGAGACCCGGTGGATTCTTCGCATCGATCAGAGCCGGCCGTGCGTGAAGTGCGGCGCACTCTTGAGGAGTAAGGGCGGGCGCGACAGTGTGAAGACGGTATGGAACGATCCCCGCCAGCGCGGGTGCACGCACGAGTGGGGTTCCCTCCACGGCCACATCGAGCTCCAGGAGTTCCCCCACTGGGAAGATGATTTCACCGCGTTCCTCGGTGCGAAAAAATTGTGGGAGTGGGAGAACGTAGAGATTTTGAAAAAGGTCGGGTACCTATAGAAAGAGAAAACCTCGGAATATTCCGAGGTTTTTCTTTGGTATCTGTATCAATTTTGGGAGATTCCAGCTGCTACCTGGTTTACCTGTTTTACCATCAGTTGCCTGATTGTTTCAGGTGGGCGCACGATGAGCACTCCCACATCGTTCGCGAACCGATCGAGCCCCGTCTCCACGAGTTTTCCGGATAGCTTTCCCCACGCTTCGGTTGTTGCTTCGTCTACTCCGAGCTTCGAAGATTCTATCGCAACGATTCGGCAGGCACCTTCCGGTTCCCCCTCTCGTAGCTTTGAGAGGGCGACGAGGAAGAACACGATGTTCTTATTTTTTGATACGGTGAGGAGGGTGCTCAGGTCCGCGATGAGATCCTCGAAGATTACGTCGAGGTCTACGTCGTCTTCTGTCTCCCCCTTTCGGAAACTGATCGTGAAAACGTAGTGCGTTTCGTTCTCGCTGAACGCGCACGGCAGGTTCGCACCGGCCAGGTCTGACCGTAAGGTCAGGAACTCTGCGAGTCCGAACTCAGAGAGCGCGGAGAGGAATTCGACCGTCTTTTCGTTTTTCTCTACGAGAACGGCCATGTTGCTTCTGGTGATGAACGGGTTCTGCTTCTGATGCATTGGCTCCTCCGTAAGTTATTTAGGTGGCTGCTTCCATTTATACCGTCCCCCACCCTTCGCGTCAAAGGAGGTAGAGCTTGTTCACGACTTTCAAAGAAAATTTTATTTAACGAATATCAATTGTCTTAGCTTCTCAGTGTTGTAGAAACGCCTTACGGGTACATGGATAATACGTAGATTTATATCTTTCATGACCCCATTAACAAATTCATCTCTTTTTATCCTATCCCAGCGCAGATGACTGTGATCGTCTAACTCAATACAAAGGTAAGGTTTATAGTTTTTGGTTTTATCAAAGAGAACAAAATCAATTGATTTTGCTTTTATTTTATTGAAGTAGTGGTAGTTGGTAAAATTTTTATTTGAATCTTTTGGGGTTGCTATTCTAGATAATTGAACCTGTTTTTCTATTTCGTAGCGATCACCAATAACTTTTTCTAGAACAAGTAAAAATTCACTTTCAGCGGGAGTAAGAAAATTTTTTACCGCGTAGTTACTTTCTTCTTGATCTGCAGAATTCTGAATAGTCTTTGTTACTGTTATGGGTGTTGTTTCTGGAGTTTCGTCTATCGTATCCGTGTTTTTATTTATTTGAATTGGATACGAAATGTCTTCGTTCATTTTAAATGAATTCACCATATCAACCCCCTTACTAAAAAGTCTCATGACTAATCTAAAAATCAATCTACCCAACCAAGTACCAAGATAAAAAATTATCTTGAGAAATACTTCAAAAACCCCATCGATGAGATTAAATTCATCGCGATCATAGCTGTTTTTATTTCTTTTGTACCTCCTTCGATAATAGCCCATTTTCGTTGATTATATGCTCTTTTAATTTTGCTATCAAGAAAATAGCCATTTGTTTAGCTCACCATCTTTCGGAGCTCGCAGTACTCACACTCCGGGTCGTCGCAGAAACGATCGCGGAAGGCAAAATTCCGTACCTCTTCGATGGTTTTTTCGAGTTCGGTGAGCGTCTTTTCGTACGGGATCTCATCGAGCTTGAATGTCTCGCTGTGGTACTTATCTTTCGCATCAGGTTGCACAAAATCAATCATCCCCTCCTCCACCCTGTACTTGCCACCCTCTGAGCGATCGAGGAGGAGCTTGTAGAACGCGAGCTGGCGGAGGTAGTTTCCGTCCGCGTTCTTCGTGTTCCCGAGGAGCTCGTTCCGTGTCTTCGGTTTCGAGGTTTTGTAGTCGATAACCCGAACCCCTCCCGAGGGCAGGTACTCGATCTTATCGATCTTACCGGTCAGCTGAACCCCCAGGTGAGCTACGCCTGAAACGGCGTGCTCTACGAGCGCCTCCTGTGGCCACGTTATGTGGTTTGCCTCGTACCAGCCGAGAAGTGCCTCTTCGCCCCTCCGTAGGGCATCCTGTTTGTCCTGCTCGGCTATCTTCGTCCGTTCGAGCTCTTCCCTAAAGAACTGAACCAAGAGCTCTCCGCTACCCCCTCCCTTCCTCAGGAGCTCGAAGAACCGCCGGAGCGCTCCGTGCACTGCGGTACCGTACGCCTGGTGGCGCGTCTCTACCTCTGGTATGCGGAGCAGGTTCGCGTAGAAGTACCTCCACGGGCACGCGAGGTAGTTGTTGAGGTGGGTTACCGAAAAAGCTCGAGCCTCGAAGAGGCGCTTCACAAACTCAGCCTCACCCTCTCGGGTTTCCGGTACGGGTTCCCTCGCAAAGTCTGGGAGCGTTCGGTTCGTCGTCTCAAAGTCTTTCGTGTCTTTCCGCTCGATGAGCTCGGGTTTAATTTCGCCAACGAACCGTGTCGGGAGCACCTCGCGACCAGCCTGGTCAACGGTTGAGTACGTTACTATGGCCGTTCGCTTCGCGCGCGTGAGCGCCACGTAGAAGAGGCGCCGTTCGTCATCGATCGGGTCGTGATCAGCTTCTGATCTCCAAACTTCTGGCGGGAGTTTCAGCGGATCCGGTTTCTTTCGTCCTCCCCACCTCGAATCTATTGAGCGGTACACGTACACGGTTCCGAATTCCTGCCCCTTCGCACGGTGCACGGTCATCAGCCGGACTTTCCCCGGCGCAATACCCGACGGAGCTTTTGTCTCGAGCTCGAACCCGTTCGCCCGGAGGATTTCGATGTGCTCCAAGAACGTGCGGAGTGTCGCCGTGGGGTTTGTGGCTGTGAGCTCTTTCGCCGCATCGAAGAGCACCCGAGCTTTCGCGAGTTCAGCCTCCGGATCAACCTTCGTGAGGAGCTCACCTATAAACCCAGATTCACGGAACGCTACGGCGAGTGCTTCGGGGAGCCCGTGGGTTTTCGCGAGCGCCTCCCACCCGGAGAGGCTGTACGCCCACTTCGAGAAGTTCAGAGGGTTCGATACGCCAACCTCCCGGAGTGCCTCGACGCTCCGCACAACCTCACCCGTTCGACGGGTGGAAATTACCTTGTACACATCGAGTGCATCGAAGCTACGGAACGCTGCGTGGAGCGCACGGACGAGCCGTTCAGGGTTCCCGAATTCAACCGCTGCCTCGAGGTGGATCAAGAGCCGTCGGACAGAACGGTCTTCGAGCACATTCTCCTCTGATTCGATGCGGTGCGGGACTCCGCGCGCACGGAGCGCATCCCCCACCTCAAACCCATCGTGGTTGTTCCGGTAGAGCACGGCAACCTCTCCCCCCTTCTCTCCCCCCTCGATTCGCTCTTTGATGTCCTCCGCTATCCACGAGGTTTCGAGTGCGGAGTCGGTAAACTCTCGGAGTACCACCTTCTCTCCCTTTTCATTCAAATTCCCAGAGAGCTCTGGGGCACGTTCGGTAATCGTCTTCGCGATGCCGTGTGCTGCATCGAGGATCTCCTGCGTTGAGCGGTAATTTTCTTTGAGTGTCACGAGCTCCGTTCCCTTAAACTTTTCTTCGAAGTACCGGAAGTTATCGAGCGAAGCGCCCTGGAAGCGGTAGATCGCCTGCTTCTCATCTCCCACGATGAACAGGTTCGGGGACGGGTGGAAATCGAGGAGGAGCTCGAGCACGCGGTTCTGCACCCAGTTCGTATCCTGGTGTTCATCTACGAGTACGTACTGGTTCTGCTCTTGGAGCACCTGGAGGAGCTCACCCCTCTCTTCGAGAGCACCCTGGAGCTTCAGGATCATATCGGTGAAGTCGTACACCCTCTTCTTTGTGAGCGCCCCTTGGTACGCGGAGTAGATTGAGGCGAACTCGATGAGCCGTTCGAGTCCGAGCTCTTCGTCCTGCACCTCACCCTTCACCTTCCCCGCGTGGGCACCCTTCGCGTGGATACGATCTTCCCTCGCCTTTGATGTCGCGAGTTTTTCGGTAGCGAGCTTCTTGAACGTAGCTGGGGTCCAACCCTCGCGCTTCACCGTGTCGAGTTTACCGAGCACGGGGCGGAGGTAGTAGAGCAGGTCTCCGAACGGACGGAGGAGCTTGAGCGGAAGTTCGGTGATGAGCGACTCAATGAGGCGCACCCGGTCGGTCTCGGATATCGGCTTCGTTCCGGCGAGCTCTGGAAAGTGTTCCGGGTGGTACTGGATTACGTCGTTCGCAAACCCGTGGAACGTCGTGATGCGAACGCGGTAGGCCGCCTCTCCTACGATGTCTGCGAGCCTCCGGCGCATCGTGGCTGCTCCTGACTCGGTGAATGTGAGGGCGAGGATGGCGTTCGCTGGCAGATCAGTCTTCCGGAGGATGTTTGCAATGCGGAGGGTGAGGATCTCTGTCTTGCCCGTTCCGGGGCCGGCTATGACCATAACGGGACCGTCGATCAAATCGACTGCCTTCTTCTGCTCTGCATTCAGTTTTTTGTACCGCTCCTCGAACACATCAGGGTTCTGCACTGCTCCATTCTACCCTCCATCTCGAACCCAAACAAACCTTTAAAAAATAGGCCCTCAAACATTTCTCGATCGAGAAATGTTTGAGGGTGTGTGGTTTTTGGTGTTTTTATTAAATTTGTATTAAAAATAAAAACCCGCCTATACAGACGGGTTTCTTGTTACACCTCATGTTAACTTCCCCTTGAACTTTCTTTACTGCGAAAAACGGTAACCCTTGGGAACAACGGTTATTCCATCTACAACAGTGAGCCCGCGTTTTTTATCTTTTGTTTCTGAAACGCCGACCTCTTCGCCATCCGGGATCTCGATATCATCCTGGATGATCGCCTTGTGAACCTTCACCCGAGAGCCGATCTTAACGTTCTGGAAGATCACCGATTCGGTGACGACCGCGCCGTTACCGACCGAGACGTGGTACGAGAGCACGGATTTCGTGACATCTCCCCCGTCGATGATGCAGCCGCCGCACACGATCGAGTCGTGGACGCTCGCCCCAGAAACAAACTTCGCGGGCGCAACGTTCACGAGCGCGCTCCGTATCGGCCACTTTTCATCGTGTAGATTGATTCCGGGGTTTGCCACAGGTAGGTCCATGTTCGCAGACCAGTAGTCCTTGATTGTTCCCACATCTTTCCAGTAGAAGCTATCGGTAGACAGTTTCTTCCCAAAGTCGAACGCGAACACCTTCTGCTTCAGTTCGATCAGGAGCGGTATCACGTCGTGCCCGAAATCGTGTGCAGAGGTTTCGTTGCTCGCATCTTCCCTGAGCGCTGGGACGAAGGATGGGAGCTCGGCGAGGTAGTTGCCGAGAGAGACGAGGCACATCCCGGGCATTCCCGGGACCTCGTGCGGTTTGCGCGGCTTCTCATTGAAACCGAATACGCGCATCTCTGCGTCTACCTCGAGCACCCCGAACCGTCCTGCAGCTTGCGCAACGGGCATCGTGAGCGCGGCAATCGTGAAGTCCGCACGTTTCTCCCGGTGAAACTTCTTCATCGGGCGGATGTCCATCTTGGTTATCTGGTCTCCGGCGAATATTGCGATTGTCCTGAACCGTTCCATGTCGATGAGGTCGAGGTTTTGGTATATACCATCAGCGTTGCCGTGGTACCACCGTTCCCCGTCTTTCATCTGCGATGGAACCACCTCGATCGATTGCTTCCATATGTGGTTAGAAGGCCACGAGCGGGTGATGTGCTTTAGGAGGTTCTGCGAGTACGTCTGTACGGGTATGAATATCGTTTCAATCCCCGCGTTCACTGCGTTGTTGAGGTTGAAGTCGATGATAGAGAAGCCTCCGCCGAACATGATGGCGCACTTCGTGTCTTTATCGGTGAGCGGTTGGAGGCGCTGCCCTTTTCCGGCAGCCATTTCGAATCCTACGGTATCGTTCATTCATTGCTCCTTTTTCAGTTGTTAAATAAGCGTGACTATCGAGTGCCTATAAAACCATAAACTCCAGGAAACATCAAGTTTCTGGAGTTTACCCCATCCGACGAGAAGGTGGCCCTAGAGCCCCCTTATCTCCCACTCGATCGCCATCAGACGGTTGTACTTTGCGGTACGTTCGCTCCGTGAGAGGGAGCCCGTCTTGATCTGCCCGGCCCGGAGGCCCACCGCGATGTCCGCAATCGTCGTGTCTTCTGTTTCACCTGAACGGTGTGAGATTACGACGCCGAAGCCGGCAGCCTGTGCCACGCGGACAGCCTCAATCGTTTCGGAGACTGTTCCGATCTGGTTCGGCTTTATGAGAATCGCGTTTCCAGCCTGCTCAGTGATCCCCTTCTTGAGTCGTTCTGGGTTCGTGACGAAGAGATCGTCGCCCACGATCTGCACCTTCTCGCCGAGCGTTTCCGTCATGTGCGTAAAACCAACCCAGTCGTCTTCTCCCAAGCCGTCCTCAATCGATATGATTGGGTACTTGGCTACCCACGAGCTGTAGAGGCCGATGAGCTCTTCGCTCGTGAAGCTCTTTCCCTCGCTTGCGAGCCTGTACGCCCCGCCCTCGAGGAGCTCAGTTGCGGCCACATCGAGCGCAATCGCAATATCCTTGCCCGGCCTGTAGCCAGCAGCCTCGATCGCTTCAATGATTACACCCAGAGCTTCCTCGTTGCTCTTGAAGGGTGCTGCAAAGCCTCCCTCGTCGCCCACCGCCGTCGGGTACCCCTTCTTGGCGAGGATGCCCTTGAGTGCGTGGAACGTTTCAGCTCCGTAGCGGACTGCCTCAGCGAAGCTTGCGGCTCCGATCGGCACGATCATAAACTCTTGGAAATCTGTCGACTGCTCCGCGTGTTTTCCGCCGTTCAGGATGTTCATCATCGGACGCGGGAGCGTCATCGGTTTTTCAGTTCCCGAGATTTCGTGGATGTACGCGTAGAGTGGTTTCTTCGAAGCTACCGCACCGGCGCGGAGAAAGGCCATCGAAACTGCGAGGATTGCGTTCGCGCCGAGGCGTTCTTTGTGTTCGGTTCCATCGAGCGCGCAGAGCGCGGCATCGAGCGTCTCTTGGGTGAACATTCTGCCGATGAGAGCTGATGCAATTTCAACGTTCACGTTCCGTACCGCCGTGATGACCCCCTTTCCGCCGTACCGCTCCGGATCTCCATCGCGGAGTTCGTGCGCTTCGTGGCTACCGGTCGATGCTCCCGAGGGAACCATAGCTAAGCCGACCGAACCGTCCGAGAGGGTCACCTCTCCCGAAACTGTCGGATTTCCGCGCGAGTCGAGCACCTCGCGGGCTCTCACCTTCGTAATCGTATGTTCCATTTGGGTCTATTCTACCACGCCCTAGAGGTAGAGCTGTATGTTCCGCTTGTGTCCCTCGTACGTTGCCGAGCAGTGGATCACCCCGTCCTTATCGTGCAGGTAGAAGAGGCAGGTTGTTTTTTCGGGCTTGAGCGTAGCCTCGATGGCGGCGAGCCCGGGGTTCGAGATTGGCGTCGGGGGCAACCCCTTGTACTTGTACGTGTTGTACGGTGAGTCGATCGCCTTCTCTTTCGTCGTGAGCGGAGCCCACCAGCCCGAACCGGTGTTCCCACGGGCGTACTGGAGCGTTGCGTCGATATCGAGCTTCATTCCCTGGAGCAAGCGGTTCCAGATGATTCCGGCTACGATCTGCATATCGGCCTTCCCACCCGCTTCGCGTTGGACGAGCGAGGCGATCTTTACCGCCGTCGTCCACTTCACGTTATCAGCGGAAAATTTCGAGGCGAACGGTGCAAACTTTTCGTTGAACTTTGCAACGAGCCGGTCTGCAATCACCGCGCCCGATTCGTTCACTGGGAGCAGGTACGTTTCGGGGAAGAACACACCTTCGGTGTAGTCTTTCTTCACCGTGTCTTTCTCGATCCACGCCTTCTTCGTTGAAGTGCTCCACCTGAGCTCGCGTGCCAAGATTTCAGCGATCTCTTCTTTCCGGAGCCCCTCGGGGATCGTGACCCAGCGGAGGCGCGGTTCGCCACCTAAGATACGGGCAACCTCCCACACGCTCATTGCCTTCGAGATGTCGTACCCTCCGGGAACACCTTGTGAGCCTTCGAGGCTCTGCGCGAAGAGGAAGCCGAACGAGGAACGGACGAAACCCTCAGTTTTCAGTTTCTCAGCAACGGAGCCAACACCCTTCGGCACGACGAACGTTTGTGTGTCTCCCCTCCCTACCGGTGAAGAAAACAGCAACCAGTACGCCACCCCAATGATGATGAGGAGGGCTAGCGCGAGCACCCCGAGTTTAGCTTTTAGTGTCGGCATACGGTTTGAGTGTCAGCGCTACGATCCCATGCTCAGGTATCTTCTCCTTGTACCCCGGAAAGCTGTGGTACATATCGGTGAGATCTTCGAGAGTTCTGCACGTCGGGTTGA
>JAYSOF010000064.1:0-10101 GCA_043723165.1 bacterium | reverse complement strand
TCTGTAGCGTACCTGTACAGCCTCGTCATTTCAGTTTTCGGAAGCTCACTCGGCGCGCTCGTCGATACGAGCGTAGTGTACTACGATGTTTCGATCATCGTGATCGGGTTCATCACGTTCGGTAAGTACCTCGAGGCGCGATCGAAGGTAAGGGCGGGCGACGCGATTGCTGCGCTCGTGGGGCTCCAGGCGAAGACGGCAATCGTCGTGAGGCGCGGGGCGGAAACTGAAGTGCCCTTGGGAGATGTTGTTCACGGAGACCTCGTACGTATCAAACCGGGTATGAAGATTCCGGTGGACGGAGTTCTCACCGAGGGGAGTTCGAGCGTGAACGAATCGATGGTGACCGGTGAGTCGATCCCGGTTTTGAAGTCGGTTGGGGATACGGTAATCGGCGGAACGGTGAACGAACGTGGCTCGTTCGTGCTCCGTTCGACGAAGGTTGGGTCAGAAACACTCCTCGCTCACATCATAGAGATGGTAGAGAGGGCACAGGGGAGTAAGGCTCCGATTCAGGCGCTCGCCGACAAGGTGTCCGGCGTGTTCGTTCCCATCGTGCTCGGTATCTCGGTTCTCACGCTCATCTTGTGGTTTACGGTAGGAACCCAGTACCTCCCATTCGGAGAGGTGCTGAGAATTGCGATCACCGCGTTCGTGGGCGTGCTCGTGATCGCGTGTCCGTGCGCGCTCGGTCTCGCGACGCCGACCGCGATCATCGTGGGGGTCGGGAAGGGTGCACGTGCTGGAATCCTCGTGAAGGATGCGGCGACGCTCGAGAAGCTCCACGGGGTTAACCTGCTCGTCATAGATAAGACGGGGACGGTTACGAAGGGAAAGCCCGAGCTCGTTTCGGTCGAAACGGTTGGAGGCGTGAGTGAGCGTGATGCACTCATGGTGCTCGCTTCACTCGAGGCGCTCTCCGAGCACCCGATCGCTCAGGCAATCATTTCAGGTGCCGCATTGCGCGGGATCTCTCTCGCCCAAGTTTCAAACTTTGAGAGCACGGGTGGAAAGGGCGTCCGCGGGGTTATCCGCGGGGTCGGGTACGAAGCGGGGAACGAAACGTTCATGCGCGAGCTCGGGGTTTCGTTTGATGCGGGAGCTGTGGCTCTCCGGGCGTCGCGTGGCGAGACTCCGGTCATCCTCTCGAGTGGAGGTGGAGCAGTAGCGATCGCTTCCGTTGCCGATGCAGTGAAACCTGAGGCCGTTTCGGCTCTCCGAGATCTCCACCGTGCGGGAATCAAGGTGGTGATGGTGACCGGTGATGACGAGCGTACCGCAAGGGTAGTTGCCGAACAGGTTGGGATCGATGAGGTTGTCGCGCGTGCGCTCCCTGCGGACAAGCTCGAACAGGTGAAAAAGTTCCAAGCGGAAGGGTACACCGTCGCGGTTGCGGGTGATGGGGTGAACGATGCGCCCGCGCTCGCGCAAGCAGACGTGGGGATCGCGATGAGCACGGGAGCTGATGTCGCGATTGAGTCAGCTGGCATCACGATCCTCCATGGAGACCTATCGAAGATAGAGAGCGCCATAAACCTCTCACGTCTCACGATGCGAACGGTCAAGCAGAACCTCTTCTGGGCGTTCATCTACAACATCATCGGGATTCCGCTCGCCGCGGGTGCCTTCTACCCGATTGCCGGCGTGCTCCTCAACCCAGTTTTTGCTGGGGTGGCGATGGCGTTTTCGAGCGTTTCGGTCGTCGGAAACTCACTCCGCCTTAAGGTGCGGAAACTCTAAACCATGGAACAGAAAAAGCAGCACGTTTTCCATGTGATCGGTATGCACTGCGCATCGTGCGGGCTCCTGATCGAGCACGAGCTGGTCGGTGTTAAAAATGTCGAACGGGTGAACGTGAGTGTAGCTGAGAATACTATCACCGTGAGCACGCTGGTTCACGAAGCGTCAGATGTTCTCGCAGAGCGCTTGTCTAGTTACACGAGGTCTCACGGGTACGAGATTTCGGTCGTGCGAGGAGGTGCGGGTAGGGTGTTAGCGTGGGGGGAGTTCAAGGTTGCGGTTCCGGTTGCGCTCACCGTAATCGTAATTTTTTTGGGGTTCCAGAAGCTCGGGATCGTGAACTTTTTGGGAGGGGGAGAGATGTCTCTCCCCCTCGCGTTCGGAATCGGTGTTGTTGCCTCGCTCTCAACGTGCATGGCGCTCGTGGGCGGGCTCATCCTCTCGATTTCTGCAACTGCCGCGAAGGACGGGAGGAACGTGCAATCGCAGACGTTCTTTCATGCGGGGAGAATCATCGGGTTTGCCACCTTGGGTGGAGTGCTCGGAATTTTAGGTAGGGCGTTCCAGCTCACCCCGTTCGCGAGCGGTGTTCTGAACCTAACCATTGCATTCATCATGCTCGCGCTCGGTCTGAACCTCCTTGGAATTTTCCCGTGGGCGTCGAGGCTCTCGTTCAGAATGCCGGAATCTTTTTCTCGGCGCGCGACGGGCGCAGCAAGATCCGGACGCTCGTTTGCCCCGTTCCTCGCCGGCATCGCAACCTTTTTCCTCCCGTGCGGGTTCACACAGTCCGTTCAAGCCTTCGCGCTCGGGACGGGTAGCTTCGTAACGGGAGCATCTACGATGCTCGCCTTCGCGCTCGGAACCTTCCCGATGCTCGCGCTCGTGAGCTTCGGAGCCTTCGCCGTCCGAAAGAGCGAACGGTCTGGGGCAATCTTCAGGGCCATCGGTATCGTCGTGCTGTTCTTCGCAGTGGTGAACGTGCTCGCGAGCCTGAGTTCGATCGGATTGATCGCTCCGGTTTCAATCTTCTAAATTTATGAAACAGGTAACCATCTCGATTGTTATTGCTGTAGGGATTCTGGGCGGTGCGCTCATCTTTACTTCGCGTAGTTCCGGATCGACCGTAGGCGGCGGTTCGAACGTATCGACCTCTCTGGGTAAGCAGGTCATTACCATTTCGGCGAAGGGAGGCTACGCTCCCCGGGAGACACGTGCAGAGCCGAACGTACCGACCGTTTTTGTGGTGAAGACGAACGGTACGTATGATTGCTCTGCTGCGCTCGTTATACCTGCCTTAAAGTTTTCACGTATCCTCCCGCCCTCAGGAGAGGTTTCGATTGACGTTCCACCGCAGGAGCCGGGGAGCGTGATCCAGGGGCGCTGTGGAATGGGGATGTATGGATTTACCGTTCGGTTCTGAAGTATTTAGGGTGAGGTTAGAGCAAAAACCCCCGCCGGAAGGTGGGGGTTTGTCGTGTGCTATAATGGAGAGATGAAAAATCGAAACATAATCCGTTTGGTGGGGGTGGTCGCAACATTTGCGGTGGCGCTACCCGCTTTCGCTCAGGTTAACAGTGAGCCTGGTAGAGCGTTCGGTCCGATGCCTACTGGCACCGTACGTTCGCCGATTTTTCCACGTGTAACATCCACCCTGCCCAATGGAGGCAGAACAGGTTCGTTCGCCGATGAGCGAAAAGCCCTGAATGATGAGGCAAAGAATATCCGCGAGGGGATTGCCGAGGAGCGGAAGAACGTGAACGAGCAGGTGAAAGAAATTCGGGGCGAGGCGATGGACTCCCTGAAGGAGTTCCGTGCAGAAATTATGGCGAGCGGTAGCTCGACCCGGGTTGAGGAGGTAAAGAAGCTCATCGAGAAGCGGGACGAGGTGATGACCCAGCTCAAGGCGACGCGCGACCAGTTCGTCGGGCAGTTCGAGGCGAAGGTTGATGCTGCTAGGAAGCAGATCGAGGCGAAGCGCGCAGAGTTCGGCGTGAAGGTTGCAACGTTCAAGGATGAGAAGAAAGCTGAGGTTGCAACCGAAGCGTACGGGAAGATAAACGAGAAGAAGGGTGAGATAGTAGATCGTGCGGCGAAGGCTCTCGATCAGTTAGATAGAGTGCTCGTGAATATCGCGGGACGTTCAGCTAAGGTCGCGGCAGCGGGCGCTGATGTTTCGACGGTTTCTTCAGCAATCGATGTGGCTAAGGTGTTGATCACAAAGGCGCGGACAGCAGTTCAGGAAAAATCGGGAACGGTTTATGCAGTCGCGTCGACGACTGAGTCTACGGTGAAGGCAGACCTCGAGAAGCTTCGAAACCAGCTCAAGACTGACATGACGAGCGTTCAGGATACGGTGAAGGCTGCACGCGATTCGGTGCAGAAGGCTGCAACGATGCTCGCCGGTCTCGCCCGGTCGGTCGCGCCAACATCGACAGAAACAGAAGCTCCTGCGGTAACCCAGTAAACAAAAATAAATAACAATGGAACAAAACATGAACGAGAGTCAGGTTGGGACGAGCTCGAGGGGAGGGGTAGGTAAGGTGATCACGGCAATCATCGTGCTCGCAGTTATCGTGGCAATCGCGTACGTGGTTTCAATGAAGCCGGAACCTAAAGAGACCGCACCGGTAAACGTAGGTGGTAACACCCCAGCTGCTCCGACCTCAACAGCTCCTGCGGTAGTGTCTGATACGACCACGACGATTCAGGGCAGCCTGGATAGCATTAACGTGGGTGACCTGAACGCGGACCTCAAGGGGATCAATGACAGCCTGAAGAACCTCTAACGAAAATGAAATTCACCCGAGCACACGCGACCGCGCTCTTCATAGTTCTCGCATCGTGTGCGGTCGCGCTCGCGGTGTACCCGTATCTCCCAGAGCAGATCATCTCGCACTGGAATGCCTCGGGTATGCCCGACGGAACCTCAACGAAAGCTGAGGGGTTGCTCGTCATGCCGATCATCTCGCTCATCCTCTTCGCGGTGTATCTACTGATCCCGTACATCGATCCGAAGGCGGCGAACATTGAGAAGTTCAGAACCTACTTCGACCGGTTCATGGTGACGCTCTTTACGTTCCTCTTCTACCTCTACACGCTCACCGTATTCTGGAACCTCGGCGTAGTTGTCCCGATCGTCTCGTTCTTGTCGGTTGCGTTCGGGGTGCTCTTCTACGCGTTGGGAGGTCTCCTCGAGCACGCTGAGTCTAACTGGACGGTTGGGGTGAGGACTCCATGGACGCTCTCGAGCGATGCGGTGTGGAAGAAGACACACAAGCTCGCCGCGAAGCTCTTCAAGGTCACCGCGGTGATCGGAATCGCGGGGTTCTTTTTCCCCGAGTACGTCTTTACGGGTGTTGTGGGCATGGCGGTCCTCACGTGCGTCGTCTCAGTTCTCTACTCGTTTGTCGCGTTCCGGATGGAGCGCCGCGTTGACAGCGTTCGCGCTTAGGGGGTAACGTTCTGTGAGCGCTACGTAATTTAAATAGAGAGGAGGCCACCATGGCCAAAGAGAGAACATACACGTGGTACGTGTGGACTGATGACGCGCACACGAACGAGGTGATCGCGAGATCCATTGCCGACCCATCGAGCTTCTGTTCCGAACTCGAACTGTCCGGAATGGAGTCTCCGCAGTCAGCTTGGAAGTGTGATCACATGTTCATCACCGCGCTCCGGAAGAGCGCAAAAACGCTCAACCTCAAGTTCACCGTATTCGTCCAGGATGGTCGCGGTCCGATCCGTCTGTGGACCGTGCCGGTCCACGTGAGACCTCTGATTCAGGTACCAGAGAAACCCCAGCGGGTAGCATAAGCTGGGGTTTTTTGTTAGGCTGAACGGGAAATATGCCACCCGTGAAGGATACTGACCGGATCAGGCAGAAGCTGGATATCGCAACGCTCTTGCGGTCGTACCTCACGCTCATTCCTGCGGGAAAAAACTACAAGGCAATTTGTCCGTTCCACCAGGAGAAAACCCCGTCGTTCATCGTTTCGCCCGATCGTCAGACGTGGCACTGCTTCGGATCGTGCGGTGAGGGTGGGGATATATTCTCGTTCGTGATGAAGTACGAGAACCTTGAGTTTCCCGAGGCGCTCCGCTTCCTCGCCGAGAAAGCTGGCGTCCAGATCAGCTCGGTCTCCTCGCGTGAAGAGCGAGAGTTCGCCGCGCTCTACGACATCCACGACCTCGCGACCTCGTTCTACGCGGGAAAGCTCGCCGATAACCCCGAGGCGCTCGCGTACCTCACCTCGCGTGGGCTCACCCCCGAGACGATCCGGGAGTTCAGAATCGGGTACGCGCCCACCTCTCCGGCTGGTAAGCAGGGGAGCGAAGAGCTCGTCCTCTACCTCCTCCGTGAGAAGTTCGACATCAACGATCTGGTTCGGTCTGGGCTCGCGTACAAGAACCGCATTGGCCTCTACCGAGATAGGTTCGAGGGGCGCATCATGTTTCCGATATCGAACGCCGTGGGTAAGCTCGTCGCATTCTCGGGGAGGATCCTCGTAGACAACCCGGATGAGCCGAAGTACATCAACAGTCCGGAAACTCCAGTTTTCAATAAGTCTCGAGTGCTCTACGGGTTCCACGAGGCGAAGATGGATATCGCCCGTGAGAAGACGGTTGTGATCGTAGAGGGGCAGATGGACCTCTTGATGGCACGACAGGACGGCGTGAAGAACGCTGTCGCGGTTTCGGGCACGGGGTTCACCACGCAGCACCTCGAACGTCTGAGGCGCATTGCAGACACGATCGTCGTGAGCTTCGACAACGATGATGCTGGGGTGAAGGCGCTCGAGCGGAGCCTCGATGCGGCGAGCGGTTTTGATTTTCACGTGAAGGCGCTCAGCTTGGGAGCGTACAAGGATCCGGCTGAGGCGGTCCGTGCCGATCCCGGATTCCTCGCGCGGGCGGTGAGGGATGCGGCTCCTGCATTTTCGCACCTCTTCAGGCTCTACTTCGGTACCGCAGACAGGTCGGGTGACCTCGCGGTACGGAAGCGCGTCATCCAGCACCTCTTGGGGCACATCCGGAAGGTTCGGAGCGGGGTCGAACGGAGCGAGTGGCTCCGGGAGCTTGCGGTTCGGAGCGGGACGACCGAAAACACGCTCTTAGCTGAGATGGCCGCGCTCCCCGATGAGCGTAAGGATGCGAGTAAGGAGCGGGAGGTGGTAGTTCCGCCCAAAGCGCCAGAAGCTGAGCAGGAACGCGGTGATCGCATCGCCCGGAGGATATTAGCGATAGCCTTTACGCACCCGAACTTTTGGGCTACGATACAGCCGTACCGAGAGCACTTCCCTAAATCATTCCAGGGAATGGTTGCGAACCCAGAGGGTTCCAATGCGATGATCGAGATGTACGCGAGCTACCTGGTCGGTGCGGGTGATGAGAAATCATTCGGCGCCGAGCTCACGTCACTCCTCATCCAGCTCCGCACCGAATCTCTCAAGAAGCAACGGGTCGAGCTCAACCAAGCGTTACGAAAATCTCAAGAACGGGGAGATGAAGCAGCCGCACAAGAGGTGATGGAACGTCTACAGAAAGTGGGCCAGGAGCTGAACAACTTGACCCTCTCGTAGAAAAATAAAACGAATGAACAAAAAAAAGATTCACACAAAGAAGCCGAAGGTGATAGAGAAGCGTCCGGTGAAGAAGGTTAAGGTCGCAAGTAAGAAGGTTAAACCGCACAAGAAGGTGGTGGCTCACGCTGCCCCGAAGCGGAGCGCGAAGCAGGAGCAGGTTCGCGAAGAGTACCTGAAGCAGCTCGGAGAGCTCATCCACCGCGGTCGGGGGCGTGGTTTCGTAACCGACGCAGAGGTTCTGAACTACTTCCCGGACATCGAGCGAAATGTTTCGTTCCTTGATGAGGTGTACACCCGCCTCGACAAGGAGGGCATCAAGGTTCAGGAGACGAGCTCGCTCATCAAGCAGGTAGATAAGGCGCGCGACGAGGTGAGCCTCTCGGAGCTCGAAGACGCGACGCGTATCAGCCAGGATCTTCCCGACGCGGTGCAGATGTACCTCAAGGAGATCGGGCGAACTCCGCTCCTGAACTCGAAGGAAGAGAAGGAGCTCGCGAAGCGCATCGAGCGCGGTGATGAGATCGCCCGCCAGAAGCTCATACAGGCGAACCTCCGTCTCGTCGTTTCGATCGCGAAGCGGTACGTGAACCGTTCTCCGCACCTCTCGATTCTCGACCTCATCCAGGAGGGGAACATCGGGCTCTCCCGCGCTGTCGATAAGTTCGATTACCACAAGGGTTTCAAGTTCTCGACGTACGCGACGTGGTGGATTCGCCAGGCGGTTACCCGCGCCCTCGCCGACTACTCGCGCACGATCCGTATCCCCGTGCACATGGTTGAGACGATTATGAAGTACACCCAGACGAAGCGCCGCCTCATGCAGGAGCTTGGCCGTGAGCCGCTCCCCGAGGAGATCGCTGCTGAGATGGGTATGGACGTCGATAAGGTTCACTACATCCAGAAGATCTCGCAGGAGGTGATCTCCCTCGAGACGCCGATCGGCGACGATGATGAGGATTCGGTGCTCTCTGATTTCATCAAGGACGAGACGAGTATGAGCCCCGATCAGCTCGCAAACCACGCGCTCCTCCGCGACCAGATCCGTGAGGTGCTGACCGACCTCACCGAACGGGAACGGAAGATCCTCGGCATGCGGTTCGGTCTCGACGATAACATTCCGCACACGCTCGAAGAGGTCGGAAAGGTGTTCGGCGTGACCCGCGAGCGCATCCGGCAGATCGAGGCAAAGTCGCTCGATAAGATCCGGAACCACAAGAACATCAAGAAGCTCGAGGGGTACTAACCCGTAGAGAGAAAAGAAAACCCCGCTCAATCCTGAGCGGGGTTTTTGTTACGGATACCTGCCGGAACGGTATTTTTTGGAGGGTGGAGTGAGTGGACGATCCTCCGGACGCCCATGACGGTGAGCACTCCGACGATCATCGCGATGAACGAAACGATCATCACCACGACGCCAATCGAGAGGTTCGTCACGAGCCCTGCTCCGAGGGATGAAGCGGACATGCTCCACAGGAGAGCGTTATCAGCCCTACCTTCATCATCGAGAAAGTAGAACCGCGTGCCGGCGGTTGCAGAGGTAACGGTTCCGACGATTCCGAACGCGATGACCGTGAAGCCGGTGAGCCCCGTGAGCGCGATGACAAACGAAACGAGCAGTACGGAGGTGAGTATTCCCGAAAGCGCGTACGGGCGTTCGTAGTTTTCAGGGGTTTCTCTCCGTACCTTGTCGAAGTACAAGAGGATGATTCCCCCGTAGATGACCGCTCCCGGTACGTCGGCCCACCGTGATCGGAGCGCCTCGGTTACGGGGAGCGCGAACAGCCCGAATGAGATGGAGCGGCTTACGGGAACCTCGTTGAAGAAGTAGAACCAGACTGCCCAAAACGTCGCCCAGAGTACAGCAAACGTACCCGTGGTAGCGGTAAAGCGATAAAATTGACGCATAGTTCCTCCTGCGTGGGTTATGTAAACGGTGCCTGCTGGGAGGAACGGTAACCCAACCGGGGGAAGTCGGCAAGCTTCACGCGCTCCTGGTTTCCGGTTACAATACCGCCATGCAATCGGGTGATATACGGAACAAATTTCTAGAGTTTTTCAAATCGAAGGGGCACACGGTGATCCCGTCCGCTTCGCTCATTCCGGAAAATGATCCGACGGTTCTCTTCACGACCGCTGGGATGCACCCCCTGGTTCCGTTCCTGATGGGAGAGGTTCACCCGGGTGGAAAACGGCTCACCGATGTCCAGAAGTGCATCAGGACGGGCGATATCGACGAGGTGGGTGATGCTATGCACCTCACCTTCTTTGAGATGCTCGGCAACTGGTCTCTCGGTGATTACTTCAAGAAGGAAGCGATCGAGTGGAGCTTCGAGTTCCTCACGTCTCCTGCATGGCTCGGTTTGAACAAAAACCTCATCGCCGTTTCTGTTTTTGAGGGTGATGAGGACGCACCGTTCGATGGGGAGGCGTTCGAAATTTGGAAATCGCTCGGTATTCCCGAGACGCGCATGGTAAGGCTACCGAAGAAGAACAACTGGTGGGGACCGGCGGGGGAGACGGGGCCCTGCGGGCCGGACACGGAGATGTTCTACTGGACCGGGAAACCGGAAGAGGTTCCCGCGTCATTCAATGACGATAACCCGCTCTGGGTTGAGATCTGGAATGACGTGTTCATGCAGTACCAGAAGCGCGCTGACGGAACGTTCGAACCGCTCGTTCAGAAGAACGTTGATACAGGAATGGGTCTAGAGCGTACGACCGCAATCTTGAACGGAACCGACGTATACCTCACCGACGGGTTCAAGCCGCTCATTGA
>JAYSOF010000063.1:0-6914 GCA_043723165.1 bacterium | reverse complement strand
GAGGGGTGAGTACCTCTTGCGCGCCGACCAGTTTGAGCTCATCCCAGAAATCGTTCCGCTCATCCGTACAGCACGTTCCCTGGGTTTTAAGGTGGTTGTCGTTACCAACCAGGGGCAGGTTTCAAAGAAGCTCCTGAGCTTGGGCGAGCTCCTAAACATCCACGGGGTGATGGAGTCTACACTGAACAGCTCAGGTATCTCACTCGATGCAATCTACGCGTGCCCGCACCACGACCACGACGCCTGTGATTGCCGGAAACCGAAACCGGGACTCCTTATCCGCGCTGCCCACGAACTCGCGCTCGACCTCGGTAGGTCTATCATCGTTGGGGACAGCGACAGGGATGTGAACGCGGGCACTGCGGCCGGGTGCAAGACCGTGTTCTTGAGGAGCGAACATAATGCCCGGGAACTTCCGCTCTGTAACCCAGACTTCGTTGTGAGCTCGCTCCTCGAGGTTGAATCTTTGCTCAGGGTGTGATGTAGTTAAGTTCAACAGGATACGTATGAAATCTCTCAAACGAAAAATAAAATCGCTCATCCAGCCGTTCATTGACCGGTGGAGCATCAGCAAGCGTACCGAGTTCTACCGGCAGTTCGTCGGGGAGGGACACCTCTTCTTTGATGTCGGCGCAAACATCGGTAACCGAACCGAGGTGTTCAGGAGGCTCGGAGTTCGCGTCGTTGCTGTTGAGCCTCAGTCTGCCTGTGCCGCGGTGCTCGAGAAAAAGTTTGCCCGTGATCCAGATGTTGTGGTTGTGAACATGGGGCTCGGCAGTGAGGAGGGGGAGAAGGTTATGCATGTCTGTACGTCTGCGAACACACTCTCGACCTTTTCGGCTGACTGGGAGCGGGGCCGTTTTTCGAACGAGTCGTTCGATCGAGAGGAGCGGATTTCGATGACGACGCTCGGGGCGCTCATCAAAACGTACGGCGTTCCCGATTTCTGTAAGATCGACGTCGAGGGGTATGAGCTCGAGGTCTTGTCCGGGCTCAGCACAAAAATTCCTTGCCTGAGCTTTGAGTTCACGAGCGAGTGCATTCTTCGCGCCGAACAAATTTTGAACCTCCTCACAAACCTCGGGTTCAGAGAGTTCAGCTTCGCGCTCGGTGAGGATATGTCCCTCGTCGGCGGTTGGGTTTCGGAGGGCACGCTCGTCGGGTCCCTCCGGAGAGCCATCGAGGCTGATGGGCTCGCGTGGGGAGATGTATATGCACGCTGATTCTACAAAACCAACCGTGAGCGTTCTTCTCCCGACTCACAACGGAGTTCGGTGGGTACGTTTTTCAATCTTGAGCGTGCTGAATCAGACGTACGAAAATTTTGAGCTCATCGTCATCGATGACGGATCAACCGACGGTACTGCCCAGGTCGTTACGTCACTTGCTGACCCTCGGGTACGTTATGTGAAGAACGATACAAACCTTGGAATCCAGCGAACCCTAAATCGTGGTCTCAGCGAGGCAGGGGGAAAGTACATCGCACGTATTGACGATGATGACTTTTGGATCGATCGGGAGAAGCTCGAGAAGCAGGTAACTTTTTTAGAAAACAACCCCGATTACGTGCTCCTCGGTACGTCGGTAGTCGTCTCAGACGAAGAGGGGAAAGAAAAATTTCGGTTCCAGCCTCCACAAGACGACGGGGCTATCCGCCGGGCACTCCTCTCTCGCAACTGCTTTACGCACTCTTCGGTACTATTCAAATCAGAAACTGTTCGAAGTTTCGGTGGGTACGGCGAGGGAGAGGAGGTTCGGCACCTCGAAGACTACGACCTGTGGCTCAAGCTCGGTACCGTGGGTAAGCTTGCAAACCTACCCGACTACGCGGTCCGGTTCACCGAGAGGGGAAACAGCTTGAGCTCGCAGAACCGTGCCATCCAGTACTGGCGGGATATCCTGCTCGTGAAGCGTTTCCGCACCTCGTATCCCGGGTACCTGAGGGGCCTCACCGTTTCTTACATCCGTTTCTGGGGTTACCACCTGCTCAGGTTTCTACCTTTTAGAAATTTGATTCTCCGTTTGTACAAGACAATGTAAAAATAAAAACCTGCAACATGCGTTGCAGGTTTTTTGTAACCAGACAGTTTCCTAGAATACATCACTATCTTCGGTTCCACCACGAGCACCTAGAGCCATGAGCGTGGCGATTGCCTCGCCCCCGCTCCGGTTGAGTTGCCTCGTCCGTTCGAGGGGAACGTACAGCTCTTGTATCCCGCCGGCTGAAGTTGGCCCCCCGGTCGCAACCATGATGCGGGCCATCACCTGGATGCCGCTGCCGATCCTCCACGTTGCGTTCCCCATGTGTATCCCCGTTTGGTAGATACCTGATCCGGGTGCTGTTTCCCACGTGACCACGGGTTTCTCGAGCGATGCGGTCGGCATGAACTCCATGATGAGCGGTGTGTGCCGTTTCGTGATGCGGTACATGATGCCGAGCACGATTACGAATACGACCGTCACGATGAACTGCACTACCAGGTTATCTGAGACGTACGCTGATGGTACCTCGAACAGGTCGAGAATTGCCCTCATGAGTGTTCCCAAGATTATGATGAGCAGTGATACAAAGAGTCCGGACTTGAACCAGCCGAAGACTCTAGGAAAAAAAGAACCGACAGTTACCTTCATCGGTTACCTCGCTTTCTTTTTAGTTTATGTGAATACTACGCTTCCTTCATTAAGCCAGAAAATCCCAAAAAGTCAAGGAGTGGTTCGCGGAGGAGGACGAGCGTCACCCCGTAGATGAGCCCAGAAACGGCGACCGTAGCGAGGATGTGGATGCCGACCGAGTTCATAAGGTACACGACGACCGCCATCACTGCCGTTGCTAAGAACGTGCGTCCGAGGTGTAGCCTGAGGTTGTAAATTTTTTGGAGGAACATCCAGTTGATGCTGTTCGTTGCGATCTGGGCGATGATCGTCGCGACCGCAGATCCTGCGATGCCGTAGGTGGGGATCAAGAGGAGGTCGAGCACGACGTTCATGATGGCTCCCGTACCCGTAGAGAAGATGAATATCCGCTGCTTGTCGTGGGCAAAGATTGTGTTACCGACGATCGTACCGATAAATATCATCGGTACCGTCACGAGTAGGAGCTGGAAGGTGAGCGTTGCCCCACTGTACGCCGACCCAAAGAGGAGGTTGATGAGCGGGGCGCCGAGTATCATCCCGCCAACCGTGACCGGTAACCCTACCGCGAGGAGTGCGGTTAGGCTCGTCTCGAGAATTTTTTTTGACTCTCCGATCTCACCCCTGTGCACGTGCCAGCTCACGATGGGGAAGATACTCACCGCTACGAGCCCGGGGATCATGTACAGGATCTGTATCGGGCGCTGGGCGGCTGCGTAGAGGCCGAGCTCAGACGCGCTCCGGAAGATTCCGAGCACAATCGTGTCGATGTTGATCATGAAGCCTCCGAGCAGGCTCATGATGGCAAACGGCCACGCTGAAGAAAAAATCGGCTTAACGAGCGCGCGGTCGAAGTGCTTGAGGAGCCCGCCGAGCTCTTTCCTGAGCGCCCAGAACGCCCCGAGCGTTCCGAGTCCACTCCCAACGGTGTACGCGAGGGTGAGTCCCATCGTCGTCGGCTGCGTGAAGAGGATCACGAGCCCAAACGCGGTGATGAAGAAGTCAGTCAGCATGATGAATCCAGCTTCGAACTGCATCCGGTTCTGTGCGCGCGCGATCGAGTAGCTGAAGCCGCGGAGACTGTCGAGCGCGAGGAGGATAGCCACGAGCGGGATCAAGGGGAGCGCTGCATCTACGTTCGTGAAGTACGGTGTGCCGATGATTGTGGCGAGTACGGTGATCGCGATGAGCCCGAGCTTGAGCGCAAACGTCGTTGAGAGGTACGTTTGCACCTTTTCTGGTTGGCGGACAGATTCTCTCGTGAGGAGTGGAGAGAGCCCGATGTCTGAGAGGATCGTGAAGAACGCGGCGACCGAGAGGACGTACGAGAATACCCCATACCCTTCTGTTCCCAGGATGCGGGCCGCGTAGAGTATGAGCACCGCACGTAGCACCCGGCTCGCCCCCGTCCCCGCGGTGAGCCAGAACGTGTTTTTCAGTATCGTCTGTTTCACGCTCGTGTTCTCAAACAGGAGCGAACGAATTTTCTGTATCATATATTTACGCTTTCACGAGGATCCGCTTCACGGTTTTTACCATGATGAGCACATCGAACAGGATTGATCGGTTCTTGATGTAGAACACGTCGTATGCGAGCTTCTCTTTCGCCTCCTCAACCGAGGCGGTGTACCGGTAGTTGACCTGCGCCCACCCGGTGAGCCCAGGTTTCACGAGGTTCCGGACGTGGAAGAAGGGGACCTGGGTCGCAATCTCTTCGGTGAACTCGGGTCGCTCGGGTCGGGGTCCCACGAACGAGAGGTTCCCGCGGAAGATGTTCCAGAGCTGCGGGAGCTCGTCGAGGTGCGTGTGGCGCAGTACCCGTCCGACCGTCGTGAGGCGCTCGTCGTTCGCCACCGCGTAGCGCGGACCGTGCTTCTCAGCATCGTTCCGCATCGTGCGAAACTTGTAGATCGTAAACCTCGATCCATTTTTCCCGACGCGTACCTGCGCGTAGATTGCTGGACCCGCCGAGGTTGATACGATTGCGATTGCCGCGAGGAGCGCGACCGGCAAGAGAACGATGCCGAGTACCACCGCGGTCACTATGTCGAACGAACGCTGGGCGAGCGCGTACACCGGACGGTTCGGAGAAATGTTCAGCACGAACCAGCTCTCGCCGAGCTCTCCGATTGGAACCTTCTCGAAGACCGTTTCGTAGAAGCGGATGAGGGGGATGATGCGCACGTTTTTGCCGAGGAGCTCGTAGAGCGCGCCGAGCACCTTCGGGTCTGCAATCCAACCCTCCTCAACGACGATCATCTCCGGTCGCTCTATGCGGACGAACGCTTCGAGGGCTGCACGGTCAACGAACGGTTGTTCGGCTCGCCTCGAGATGTGGTAGCCGGCGCCCTGATTTTCGGTGAGGAAGCTTGCAACCTCATCAGCCACGGAGGATTTTCCGAGGAGCACTACCCGGAGGGCAGTTCCCGAAAACATCCGACCGGCGAACGTGCGCACCACGCTCGCGAGAATAAAGAACACGAGGGCGAATACCGCGAGGTTCGTTTTCGGCGTGAGCTCAAAGAGGGGAGCGAAGACGTAGAACGCTGCCACCGAGACTACCGTCGCTCCCACGATTGCTCCGCCGAGGTTCCTCATGAGGAGCCGGGCGTTCCTGAACGATTCGTACCGGTAGAGGTTCGTTGTGTAGATCGATAGTATCCAGATGCAGAATATCGGGGCGAACGGACCCACGTGGGCTCCCCACGCGTCGCTCCATCCCGAAGACCCGTACCGGACGAGGAGTGTGAGGGCGAGCGAAACGTAAAATACCGCCGCATCGGAGGCTAAGAGTAGCCATTTCCTCAAGGTTGTCATCAACCTGAGTATACCGTGGGATACGGTGAAACGGCAAAGGTAAACGTGACCTATCGGTGTGTGAATTGACGGAAGTTTGGGTGGCTCTACAATAGAGCTATATGGAACACGAAACCCACCACGAAGCACACGAAGCACACGAAACATCTGCCGGACGGAAGCGTCGGGATCTTTTTCTCCCCACGAGCATCGTGATAGCTGCGATCCTCGTCGCTGGTGCCCTCGTGTACAATACGGGGAGTAAGACGGACGTTTCGACCCCGAAGCGTGCGGGAGAAGAGCTCTTGAAGCCAGTTCCCGTGACCGTCCCGCCGGTTTCAGCCGCTGACCACACGCAGGGTGCAGCGAACGCTCCGCTCAAGATTATCGAGTACTCAGATTTGGAGTGTCCGTTCTGCCAGCGCTTCCACAGCACGACCCAGCAAATTTTAGAAATCTACAAGGGAAAAGTTTCGCTCGTGTACCGGCACTTCCCGTTGACCGAAATACATACTAAGGCGCAGCCGCTCGCCGAGGCATCGGAGTGCATTGCCGCGCTCGGGGGTAACGATTCGTTTTGGAAGTTTATCGATCGCGTGTTTGCCACACCGTCCATCGAAGATTTCTCACTCGACTCGATCCCATCCGTCGCGTCCTCCTTCGGTATCGACCGCACCGCGTTCCAGTCTTGCTTCAACCAGGGCACCTACCGGAGCCGTGTTACCACGGACCGCGCGGGCGGAGAGGCTGCCGGTGCGACGGGTACCCCGTACTCTGTCATCGTGAGCCCGAAGGGGAACACGTACATCATTCCGGGGAACCTCGCGTTAGATCCGAACCCGAACTTCGTTTCTGTCCGAGAGATCATCGACGCAGCGCTCAAGAACTAGCCCCATGTCACACACCAGGCTCATCGCGCGCGCGGGAATCGTGCTCGGCGTGTGGCTCATGATCTCCCCGTGGATCTTCGGTTTTGTGGGTGTGAACCTCGCGCGGTGGAACAACCTCGCCATCGGGCTCGCGGTGGCACTCGCCTCGCTCTGGGTAGTGCTCGCAGACGACGGCGTTTTGAGCGATCCCCACGACCAACCGTAAGGAACAGCAAAAATGACGTACGACACCATCATCATCGGAGGTGGACCAGCTGGAGTTGCTGCCGGCATCTACGCTGCGCGAAAAAAACTTTCATCAATCATCGTCGCCGAGTCGTTCGGTGGTCAGTCTATCGTCTCTGCTGACATACAGAACTGGATCGGGGTGAAATCTATTCCCGGAATCGACTTCGCGACCGCCCTCGAGGGCCACCTCCGTAGCCAGTCGGGGATTGAGGTGCGCGATGGCGATCGGGTTCTCTCTGTTTCTGAGCTCCCGAATGGAAACCTTTTAGCTTCTCTCGCCTCTGATTCAACCATCGAAGCTCGCACGGCGCTCATCGCCACGGGGAGCGTTCGCCGTAAGCTCGGCGTACCCGGCGAGCACGAGTTCAA
>JAYSOF010000062.1:0-7419 GCA_043723165.1 bacterium | reverse complement strand
GAGCAGAAACCGTTTTCGGCGCCGTTCCGCTCGCGAGAACCTGGGATACCGCATCGCTAACAACCTCTCTCACGCGGTCGCGCTCGGGGAGCTTCCGCTCCTCGTGCTCCGCGTGACGGACCGAGAGCTCTGCGCCGATCTTTGTCAGGTGCTGTTCGATCGCCTCATTGAAGTGCTGAACCTTAACCATTGCGCTCATTATACCCCGTTCGGAGGCTCTCAGTGAATAGGGCGAAGCGGGATAACTTAAATCCCCTGGATGCGTATCGAGGTTGTCGCCATGAGGTTCGTTGAGCTCGTGTACGTGTTCCCCGTATCCGTGTACGTCCCACCGGCTGCGCCGCCCGACCAATCCCTCTGGTAGAAAATCGCGTTCTGCCACCTCGTGAGGTAGTCGGTGAGCGTGAGGCTCGTGGTCGCCGAACCGTTCAGCCACTCCGCGAGCGCCGAAACTTTGAGCGTCGATGGATCGTACGAACCCCCAGCGCCAACGCACGAGGTTGCCGTTCCGCCCGAATCGGTGCTCCCCGCAATTGTGCTCGAAGCGTTCGAGGTTCGGCACGTGTTCTCAATAGAGAACGACCTGACGAACGATTTGTTGCGGTAGAGGGCCGCGACCTCAGCTGCGGTAATCGCGCGATCGTAAATACGAACATCGTCAATCGATCCCTTCCAACCATACTGACCCATCCCTATGTAAAACGGTGTACCCGTATTCACGATCACTCCCGTTCCATTCGTTTTTGTATCAACGAGAACTCCATTCCGATAAAGTTTTCCAGTGTTAATGCCATCGTACGTAAGAACGTAGTGATATAAGGTGCTCACTTGATCGGGAATTCCAGCACTCAATGTAAATGTTGGTACGACATCGGTTCCCGTCGTTATTTGAACTGTTGTTATATCAGTTGAATCGTCCCGCCATATAACCCTCATACCATTTAAATACCCCCCCTGAGATATCGGACTTGGGAAAACTCCACTTCCATTCGTATTAATATTGTGCCACCACACATATGTTCTCGCCGTCGATTGCGGGACGCCAGAAACACTCACATAGCTCGTACCATTGAATACCATGCAGTTTCCAATCTTACACGTCGATGTCGAGCGCACGGGACTGCTCAGGAGCGTGCCATTTCGCCCATTTCCCGTTGAATCGTATGTCGTTGTACTCGTTGATGTTTCAATTTCATCGAGCTTCCACTCACCGATTAATCCGTTCGTCACGTCGTTATCGAACATCCCCTCCTTTCCATTCACCACAACGTAAGCGGTACCCGACGCGTTCAAAAAGTATGAATTAGAAGACCCCCTACCCAGCCCCGAAACATTCTGCCAGTTTGAACCGCCCCACGAACGGACCGTATTAACCAAGCTCTGAGCCATCGTAGAGGCGGACTGGGTACCCTGTATGCTCGAGTTCGCGCGGAGCATGCTCGCGATTGCAAATGTTGCCGTACCGATGAGAATGGTCCCGATTGCCAACCCGACGAGCATCTCGACGAGCGACTGCCCGTTCCTACTTGAGTTCATTGTACTGGTTCAAAATTTCGCTGGCAGAGAGCGCCCGGTTGTAAACTTTTACCTCATCAATAAGACCATTCCAATAGTACGTTGAATAGCTTCCGATTCTTAGATTATTAGTACTAACTGACATAGAGTAGGTGGAAAGGCCTGAGAGCACCAGAGATTTAATTTCTTGGTTTCCATTAATGTATGTATTTAATGTTTTACTCGTAGAATCATAGGTAAATGCAAGGTGTGTCCAAGTGTTATTAGTTAGAGCAAGAGAAGCTGGTGTTGTACGTTGAATCCCATCAATATACACACTTGAAACAGCTTGGTTTGAAGAATTCAGCTCAACGGAAAAACCATTCCATTTTGTAGCTAAAAACTCCCTTGTATTGAGCAGGCCTGGTTTTATCCAACCCATAACCGTTATTGCCTCAGTTGGCTTCAATGATATGGCATCAGGAATATCAACATACTGGAAACTTGCCGGCACAAAATTTAAACACCCTCCTGCCTTACAATTTATTCCACCCTGTCGACTTGGAACATTTGTGAGTGTTCCCGAATTTCCCAACCCCGATGCATCATATGCAATAGTTCCCGTTGATTCATCGAGGTGCCAGTACCCCACGAGCCCCGTGTCCACCCTACTCGAAACTGTCCCGATACCGCGCACGGTAATGTCCCCCACCATCCCATCCTGAGCTCCGCTCACGAGCGAGATAACCTGTGGGCTCGCGAGGCCCACGAGTTGAGAGAACCACACATCGATGGTGCTCGTCCCCGGGTTCGAGAAGGTGACCCCCGAGGCGATCTGGGACGTCTGCTTAACCGTGCCCGACGCGTAGGAAGATCCGCTCACCACCTCGTACCGCTTCGTCGAGGTTCCGTTCAAAAACCGCACACCCCACGCACCCGAGAGCTCCTGGGACACCGCGCGGCGCCGGGTAGAAACGAGCGCAGAGGACACCTCCTGCACGACGAGCTTGAGCCCCTGACCGCTCCGAAACCGCGAGAGCGAGACGGTACCGACAGCCGTGAGGATGATACCCAAGGTGAGCGCAATCAAGAGCTCGATGAGGGTAAAGGCGTGCCGTGGAGATTTTTTCATGGCTGGTTGGATCCTTAGAACTGTGTCGTGAGCTGGTAGATCGGAACGATAATCGCGAGTGCAATGGTCCCGATAACGACACCGATGAAGAGGAGGAGGATCGGCTCGAGGAAGGAGACGAGAGACTTAACCGAAGAGTCGATCTCCTTTATGTAGAACTCACTGAGCGTCCCGAGCACCTCCTCGAGGTGCCCCGCACGTTCTGATACGGCGACGAGGTTTGTCACCGTCTGCGGGAAGTACGGCTCGCGCCTGAATGCCTCTCCGATCGTGAGACCCTTCGCGAGCCCATCGCGCGATATGCGGATGAGCGCGTCGCGGAGCCCCGGATTCGAAACAGCCTCAGCCACGATCTCGAGCGCCTCGGTAATCGGCATGCCCGCCTTGATGAGCGACGAGAGGATCGAAGCGAACCGCTGGAGCGCAATCTTCCGGATGACATCCTTCACGAGCGGGAGATCTGCTACCGTGCTCACCGTGAAGTGCTTGAACGTCTGCGAAATTTTGTACGCGGTGATGAACCCACCGATCAGTATGAACACAATACCGAAGATGACTACCGCGTGCGCGTTGAAGAACAAACCGATGCTGAACACAACACGCGAGAAGAGCGGCGGTTCGAAGCCACCCGTCAAGAAGACGTTCGCAATCTTCGGGAGCGCAAACATGACGAGGAAGATGAGGATGAGGATCGAACCGAAGAAGAGGAGGGCGGGGTAGATGAGCGCCCCGCGAATCTGATCGCGGAGATCCTTCTGCTTCGAGAGCATGACCGTTAGGTCTTCGAACGTACCCTCTAGGTTTCCTGACACCTCACCCGCGCGGACGAGGTTTATGTACACCTGGCTGAACACCTTCGGGTACTTCGCAAACGTCGAGTAGAAGGGGCTCCCCGCCTCGAGTGCAGAGCGGATCTCAATCAGTATCCCCTTCACCGATGCCTTATTGAAGTCCGCAATCAGTATGTTCACCGCCTCGAGGAGGCCGGTGCCGATCTTCAACATGAGCGCGAGGTACTTCGAGAGGAAGATCTGATCTGAGATCGAAACCTTCTTCTGGAACAGGATGATGCCACCGTGCTCTGCCTCGTGGACAGAAACCGGCTTCAGGTTGTTCTTCGAGAGGTACATCAGAACCTCGGCAACATTCGTCGCCGCCATCTCGTTCTCCACCATACGTCCGTCTGCCTGCGACGCTATGTACTTAAATTTCATAATTCGTTTTTATTTCTCAACCGGCGCTACTCTCGGATGACACGGAGCACCTCTCCGATCGTCGTCTGACCGCGCTCAACCTTGCGGAGACCATCCTCGAACATCGTCGTCATACCAGCCTTCCGGGCCGCCGAACGGAGCGTGTCGAGGTTGAACGTTCCGCTCATGATGAGCTTGCGGAGCTCTTCGGTTACGTTCAGTATTTCGAAGATACCCATACGTCCAATGAAACCGGTGTTGTTACACACCTTACACCCCCTCCCGCGGTAAAACGTCGAGGGGAGCTTAACGCCCTTCGGGTCGACACCAATCACCCCGAGCTCGTGCTCGATGAGCGCGAGCACCTGCGGTTCTGGTGTATACGACTCGATGCACTCGATGCAAATTTTTCTGACGAGACGCTGGGCTATGATGTCGTTCACGACCGCTGCGGTCAAAAACGGCGGGACACCCATATCGATGAAGCGCGGGATGACCGTCGGCGCATCGTTCGTGTGGACGGATGAGAGCACGAGGTGACCGGTGAGCGCAGCCTGCACGGCGATATTTGCGGTCTCGCCGTCACGGATCTCACCGACCATGATAACGTTCGGATCCTGACGGAGAACAGACCTGAGACCAGACGCGAACGTGATGCCCGCCGCGACGTTCACCTGCATCTGGTTCACGTACCGCATGTCGTACTCGATCGGGTCCTCAATGGTGATGATGTTGACCTCGGGGCGGTTCAGGATGCTCAGGATCGAGTAGAGCGTCGTCGTCTTACCAGAACCGGTCGGTCCGCAGACGAGCACCATACCGTACGTCTTCCCGATCGCCTCTTCGACGAGCTTCGTACCCTCGTCTCCGAACCCGAGGTCCGCGAGCGACACGGGGCGCTGCGCTGCGGTGAAGAGGCGGAGCACCATCTTCTCTCCGTAGAACGTCGGGATGACCGAGACGCGGATATCGATCGATGATGAGCCTATCTTCTCACGGAACCTTCCGTCCTGAGGCTTCGAGTGCTCATCGATGCGGAGCTGGGCGAGAATCTTTATGCGCGCGACGACCGCGGGATGGATTTCCTTCGGCATGCGAACGATCTCGTGGAGGATGCCGTCGATGCGGTACCTCACGAGCACGCTGTCTTCTAAGACCTCGAAGTGTACATCAGAAGCGCGGGAGGAAGCGCCGTACGAGATGAGGTTCGCGACGATCGCGACGATCGGCAGGTCTTCTGCGGTCTCCTCGAGCGACGCACCGCGAGCTTTCGCGCGGAGCGACTCGCGGATGTTCTCCTCGATGATCGTCTTAAAATCTTGGGTGAGCTTCTGCTCGTAGAGCGAGAATCCCTTATTCAGGTCCTCCTCGGTCGCGAGGTACGGTTGTATCGGAGAGCTCAGGCGGAGGGCGAGGAAGTCAATCGTCTCGAGGTCGGTCGGATCTTCCATCGCGACACGGTACCTTCCCGACGCCTCATCCCGACCGAACACGATTGCGTGCTTGCGCCTCGCGATATCTTCGGGGAGGGCTCGGAGCACCGCCTCGTCGATCTTCACAATCCCGAGGTTCACCCGCTCGACACCGAGAGCCTTCGCGACGAGGAGGTAGAAGTAGTCCTTGTTCACCACGCCCTCTGAGATGAGCGTGTCCGCGATGCTCTGCTGCTTCCGCTCTGCCTCTACGCGCACGAGGCCGAACGTGTTCTCGTCGATAACACCCGCGCGGACGAGAATGTCTTGCAGCTTCTCTGGGGGGAGGTTCACCATTGCTCTCGATTATAACAGAAAACCACGGCTCACGCCGGGGTTCCCGTAACTTTTTCTCTCGCGACTACCCTAGAGGAGGGTGAGGCTCGTACCAACCTCGTACCAACCGGTGTTATTGCCCCCATCGATATCGGTAATGTGTCCCGATCCTCCCGTGAAGAACTTGATGCTCTCCATCGGCGCATCGATTTCGAAGACTCCAACCGTCGAGCTAGACTTCCACACGTACATACACGTCGCGAGGGTCGTGTCCTTGCACGAGGTCGATCCCGTGTTCGGATCCCGTGGGAGACGTGAGAGCGGTGGGCTCGCCATCGCCGTAAAGTTCAGGTTTACCCAACCCGTTCCGTCAATCGACGTCGTCGCGACGAGCGAACACGAAGTTGTCGCGCCCGAGGCGGCCGGGGCGATCGTTCCCGAGGTGCAGTTTCCTACCGCAACCGAAGACGTCGGAGCAACATCAGAGAAGAACACAGATACGGCGCCGTTCAGGGCTGCCATGTCCGAGATGCGGGTCGAGTCGCGAGCCTGCTTGATGAGCTCTGCGGGGTTAAGGACGATGACCACAGCCGTTGCGAGGACAGCCAGGATTGCGATGACGACGAGGAGCTCGACGAGGGTGAAACCCCTCTTCAGGATGTTCTGTTTCATAGCGTTGAAATTATTATAGCAAATTTAGAGTGCCAAGCTACTGCCAACCTCGTACCACGTTGAGGCGTCTCCCCCGTCGTCCGTGTTCGACTCTACGTCTCCCGATCCACCCGTCGAGTACTTTATGCTCTCCATGTTCGCATCGATCTCGTACACGCCGACCGTCGTGCTCGCCTTGAACACGTACCCGAGCACGTTCGGAACCGAGACAGGCGAGGTAGGAACTCCCCCGTTAGCCGGATCGATCGGAATCCTCGAGAGCGGTGACCCAATCGAGAGGAGCCTGAAGTCTAGGTTTAACCAACCGGTACCATCGACGGCGTTCGTGGTGCTCGTCGCTGAACACACGCCCGTTCCGGGAGCGGTCGAGGTAACCGTGTACGTGCACCGCGCTCTCGCTGCGCCCCACGCGGTCGATGACCCCACGTCGGCAACCCAGAGGGATATCGTGTGGTTCATCGCTGAGAGATCCGAAATGCGGGTCGAGTCGCGAGCCTGTTTCAAGAGTTCGGCTGGGTTCAAAACTACAACCACCGCGGTAGCGAGGACAGCCAGGATTGCGATGACGACGAGGAGCTCGACGAGGGTGAAACCCCTCTCTTTCTGAACGAACCGTTTCATTTCTTTCCATTATAACAGAGAACATTCTCACGCGGAGAATGTTCTCTGTTCTTAACCCACCGAACGTTACCTAGAGGGCGAGAGAGCTACCCACCTGGTACCAGCTGGTGTTGTTACCTCCATCGTTATCGGTAATGTGTCCCGTGCCTCCAGTGAAGTACTTTATGCTCTCCATATTCGCCTCGATCTCGTAGATGCCGACGGTCGAGCTCGCCTTGTACACGTACATGCACGTCGAGAGGGTCGTATCCTTGCACGAGGTCGCCCCATTGTTCGGATCGATGGGGAGACGTGAGAGCGGAGAACCGGACGAGATGCTACCGAAGTTCAGGTTCACCCAACCCGTCCCGGTAACCACCGTCGTTGCATTCGTCGAACAGCTTGTCGTCGTCGCAGATGCTGCCGGGGCGAGTATACCCGAGGTGCAGGTCGTCGTCGCAGTCTGCGAGGACGGAGCAACGTCAGAGTAGAAGAGGGCGATTGAGCTGTTGAGCGCCGCGAGGTCAGAGATGCGGGTCGAGTCGCGAGCCTGCTTGATGAGCTCTGCGGGGTTAAGGAC
>JAYSOF010000061.1:0-10248 GCA_043723165.1 bacterium | reverse complement strand
AGCGAAACCGACCGGGGGATCTCCACCTCGTACACGTGGTACGGAAACCGGCGGCGGATCTCGCGGGCGACCTCGCGCGAGAGCTTCTCGCGCTTGTCGTACATCGTGAGCACCGCGCCCGCGACCTCGAGGTTGTGCCCGAGGTTGTTCTTGATCAGATCAATCGTCTGGAGGAGCTGGGTCAGACCCTCGAGGCTGTAGTACTCGCACTGCACGGGGATGATCACCTCGTCCGCAGCGAGGAGACCGTTCAACGTGAGCAAGTTCAAGCTCGGCGGGAGATCGATTACCACAAAATCGTACCGGTCACGAACCGAATCTACGAACGCACGGAGGCGCCACTCGCGATCCGAAACCTCTACGAGCTCAATGAGTGCTCCGGCTAGGTCACCAGACGCCGGCGCAATGTGCACGTTCGAGAGGAACGTCGGACGGATTACCCTGTCTGCCGACTGACCCGCGAGGAGCGCGTGGTAGATCGTTTCATCGGGCGCGTAGGACGCACCGATCCCAACCGTCGCATTGAACTGCGGATCGAAATCAATCAAGAGCGTCCGGTGACCCAAGAGACCCAGGTACGAAGACAGGTTCACAGCGGTCGTCGTTTTACCGACACCGCCCTTCTGGTTACAGATCGCAATTACGCGCGCCATTCCTGTTTACTATACAGTTTTTTACCCCTATAATCAACGCAAATGAACTTCGAACAGGGGTTATTACCAACCGGAGAGCCTAGCGAAGAGCCCCAGGAGCCCGAAACCGTAGCTAATCATGAGAAAGAGGAGAGTATCCTCGAAACAATCAGGAGGAAGACGGGTAAGATCGCCCGCGGTCTCGCAATCGTGGGAACCCTCGCCACGATGGAACCGGGAGACAAAGAAGAAGTCCAACCCTACACACCTCAACCTGATTCGTACTCATACATGGGACACCAATCTCGCCTCGAACCAAATGAGAGCAGGTACAGCATAGAACAAACAGAAGAAAAGTTGGACGAAGACGGCTACCGAAAACTCCTCACTGAAAACTTACCTAAGGCTCTCACTACATCGAGCCTGTACGAATCTGAACGGTGGTTCTCTCCCGCACTCGCCGAAATCGCCGGAACGTACCCAACGGACATACTCGCTTACGCAGGGCGCTTCCGGCACGCCCCCGGAGCAGATGAAGTTGTCCATACAGCGGTGAACACAATCCTCTCGTGGGAGAAGAGACACTCACTCATCGAGTACGCTGATGCGTGGCTCAACCTGCCGTTCGCCGGAGAGGTAATCCAGACGATACTGAACAACGCTGATACCAAGTGGGAGATGTACAACACTGCACTGGATAACTCCAAATTCTTATCCCAGTTCGAGAACGGCAAAAAGCTTGCTAAAGAAATAATTGAGACAACGGCAGATAAGAACAATTACTACTCCATAGCACTGCACCCGGACGCCCTACCCGATGAACCGTGGGCCCATGAACTTCTCCTTAAAGCAGCCGCCAACGAACCCGAAGAGTTCTTTGATAACGCAAAAGAGCTCAATGAATCTCAGTACGAAGAGTTCATAGGAATACTCATTACCAGTAGACCGCGCCTCGCAGCGGTAAAAAAACCAGACGCTATAAACTCCGATGGTTCCTTTAGTGGAAAATTCGATGAGTTTTTAATGAACAGCAAAGATCCGCTCTACAGAACAATCTACGAAATCAGAAAACTCGGCTGGAAAAGCACAAATTCGGCGAGGTGGGACCAGGAGGAAGACAGAGGTATCTACCACAAGCAGAGAATAATTGGCTTGTTTGCTGAAGAGATTGCAAACGGATCGAAAACCATCGAGGGGGTTTCGCAGTTGGTTACAGATCCAACGAGGATGTTTAAAGCGCTTGCTGATCTTTCTACAAAACCAGATATAGAGACAAAGGAAGCTATCGAGCAAGAGCTCTCAAAAACGGCTCTCAGAAACGTTGAAGATATCAACGCCCTCCACGAACGCACGGAAACAGAGCGGTTTGCTTCAGTCGAAGGTTTTTCTTCACAGCAGATATACCTCATGATTGTTTACGGAGAAGAGGAAATATTTACCTCAACCTTCAACGGTCTCTTTGATCGGACTATCAAAGAGATGGGAAAAGAGGAAATCTCTGGGTCCCAGCTCCTCGAGAGGGCTGGGTTCACTAAATTCCGAACGTTCATCAGACTCTGCACCGAGTTCAACCGCCTGGGTGACTTTCTCAACACGATGCCTGAGGGTGACCGGGAAAATATCCTCAAGAAATTTACCGCTAACCTCGGAGACTCAAAAAATCCACTCCGCGAAGCCGTTTCAATCGCCGAGGCAATAAATTCAATCAGTGACCCCAAGACAATCGAGATACTCGAGAACGAGATAAAAAAACAGCTTGAGGTTGCACCAAAAAATACCGCGATCCTGTACAAGCTCATCGCCTCAACGTTCAATGAGAAGGGTTCGAACGATGAGTGGCTCAGGGACATAGAGAAAGAGTACCAGCTCCCCTCCCTCTCTACCGTTGAATCAAAGGACCTGTTCAATAGGGGCGGCGTGAACATCCAGCAGTACTTCTTCTACAACGACGATGACGGCGTCGCATCGTTCCAAAACTTCGTAGCCCAGTACAAGAACAAGCAGGACTGGAAAATCGAAGACCACAAGACGTACCTCACCATCCACGAAGAGACGGGAGGGCGTGAGCTCAGGATGTACGCAAACAAACCGGAGGCACAGGATGTAGGACCAAACGAGATCGCGAAAGAGCTCGAAAAACTTAACGTAACCACCATCGTCGTCGTACACCGCGGACACAGCTACCACGCCGAACAGACCATACAGAGAATTCCTAAAATGGCTAAGATTGTATCCCTCGGCTCGTGCGGTGGGTACCAGAACCTCTCAGCGGTACTCGAACGCGCCCCGAACGCGCACGTGATTTCGACGAAGGGAACGGGAACAAAGTTCGTGAATGATCCCCTGTTCAAAATGCTAAACGAAGAGATACTGTCTGGTCGCGACATCGAGTGGTCAAAATTTTGGACCAGAGCAGAAGAAAAACTCGGCGGACAAGAAAAGTTCGCGAGCTACGTACCACCGAACAAAAACTTCGGAGCCATGTTCATCAAAGCGTACGAAAAGGCTACCAGGGACAGCGGGGAGGGTAACCACTAGCCCTTAGGTTAAACCCCGTGGTACCATCAGCGGTGTAGGAATGCCGCGGTGGCGGAATGGCAGACGCGTTGGACTCAAAATCCAATGGCCGCAAGGTCATGAGGGTTCGACTCCCTCCCGCGGCACACATAAAAAGCTTCCACTAAGTGGAAGCTTTTTGTTGACGCGAGCAATGCACCTGCGTGCATTGCGAGGAGGAGTCGAAGACCGGAGCTTGTGCTCGACAGCAGGCGAGCACGCGAGGTCGTGCCCAGGCAACTTTTTGCGACGGCAAAAAGTTAGTCGAGGGCGACTCCCTCCCGCGGCACAAAAGAAACTCCCCCTTTGGGGAGTTTCTGTTTTGCCGCGGAGAGCGAACTAACTGCTCAGCTCGCGTTCAGGAGTTGAAGCCCAGAAAAGGTGAGGCTGATTCCCTCTGTTTATACCGTCTGCACTTCCTCTGGTAGATTCAAATCTTCTCCCTGCACGGGCGTTTCTTTCTGATCAAACTTTACGAGTGAGCGCACGATAAAGAAGGCAGCAGCCGCAACCGCAGCACCACCCAAAATATCTGTCGGGTAGTGTACGCCCGAGTAGACACGGGCTGCGCCGATCACGATTGCGAACGCAGTGAACCACCAGCCGTACGAACGCTTCACGGTAAACATGATTGCGGCGAGGGTAAAGAAGATCACTGCGTGGCGGGAAGGGAACGCCGAGCCAGCTTCCGAGAAGAGCGGGGTGAACCCGAACTCGGTGAACGGGCGCGGGCGCGTCGCAAAGAAGTAGAAGAGCTCAGAGATAAACCCCCGGCCGAGCACAACGACGAGAGCGGTGAAAACCATGCGCTCGATGCGCTCCTTCATCGTTCCCCACCTCAGTATGAAAAAAATACCAAGAGCGCCGAGCAGGTACGGGAAGTAAACAGCAAAGAACACGGCGAACCAATCGAAGAGGCTCGACTGGCCGACGAACGTGTGTATAAACTGCACGAGTGCTGATTCAACGGTAGCCATGTTGACCCGTGGTGGGTTTCAGGTGTTTTACCAACAACTAACGTCCGACGAACGGGAGGAGCCCCATGATGCGGGCGCGCTTGATGGCCGTCGCGAGCATGCGCTGGTACTTCGCAGAAACGCCGGTGTGCCGTGGGTCGATGATCTTCCCCTGGCTCGAAACGAAGCGCTTCAAGAGCTCCGTATCCCGGTAGTCAATTTCTTTGATGCCCCGCGATGAGAACGGGCACTGTTTTTTCTTCTTGATCATTGGTTTTAGAATGGAATGTCTTCTGAGCGGATCTCGCCTTCCTCGAGGTTAATCTCGGGGAGCTCCTCTTCTTTCGCGTCATTGAAAGCATGGTCAGCTCCTCCTCTCTCGTCGGCACCGCTGAACGGTTCGCCACCACCCGCACGAGGACCAAACTGGAAACGCTCACACACGATTTCGGTCGTGTACCGCTTCTGTCCCTGCTTATCGTCGTAGCTCCGAGTCTGGATGCGACCCTCGAGGAAGATGGTTGCCCCCTTCTTCAGGAACTTCGTGGCGATCTCGGCCTGGCGACCCCACACGACCACGTTATGAAACTGGGTATCTTCCTGGCGCTGACCCGTCTTGTTCGTCCAGGAACGGTTCGTGGCGACTGAAAACGTCGCTACCGCCTGCCCTCCCGTTGTGTTACGGAGCTGGGGGTCTGCGGTCAACCTACCGATAATGAGTGCCTTGTTGAGGTTCATTTAGTTTTAGCTTAGAGCTTTTGACGGTAGGTTGTCCATACCCCTTACCCGTGGCCTGTTTACTTGAGGATTTCTTCGATTTTCTTCTCGAGGGCCTCGTTCGAGAGCGTCCCGTCGAACGGCTTGATGCGGGACGGAGCGCGCGGGCTCTCTGCAGAGACCGGCTCAGCGCGCGGGGCGCGCTTCACTTCCTTCCGCTCGATCCGACGGCTCACCTGGAACCTGAGGACGAGCTCCGAGAGGTTCAGCTCAACGGAGAGAGGGGTGATTACCTGGGAATCACCCGTGAATGTGAGCGTCGAGAGGAAGGCGTACTGCTGTTTTTCGATGGCGTAGCCCAAGCGGACCTTCTGGGGAGCCCGATCGGAAACTACCTTACCGCCGTGCTTCTCTACGATCACGCGTACCGGAGCCACATCCTCACCTAAGGTGTAGAAGGTTAGCTCGTACGTGATCACTTCTGGGTTGGTCTGGGTTGGGTTCATTAGAGGAATATCGCTGGTTTAAACTACCAAAGTTACCCCTTAGAGTCAACCGGAGTTGGGCCAACTTCCGGAGAAACGGCTGGTGTCTCACCCTCTGGGAGCGGGAGGGGCACGAAGGTCGTCACGAACTTAGCCTTCAGGGCTGCGAGCGCCTCGGGCGGAATCCCCCGCTTACCCGTTCCTATCGGAACGAGGCGGCCGATGATGACGTTCTCCTTGAGACCGAGCAAGCTGTCGATCTTACCCTCGACCGCAGCTCCCACGAGCACGCGACTCGTCTCCTGGAAGGAGGCCGCTGAGAGGAAGCTCTGAGACGAGAGCGCGACGCGAGTCACGCCGAGTACCTTCTGGACGGCCGTCGCCATCGTGCCCTTCGCCACCTTCGTCTTGTGGTTCATCCGAACGAAGTCAGACTTCTCGACGATGTCGCCCACCATGTGGTCGGAATCTCCCGACTCCTTTACGACGACGCGAGAGAGCATCTGGCGAACGATAATCTCGATGTGTTTGTCGTTGATCGAGGCACCCTCAGGGACGTAGATCCGCTGAACCTCGTTCACAATGTAACGCTCCACCTCCTCGAGACCGCGGAACGCGAGAATTTCGCGGAGGTCGAGCGGACCCTCAGAGATGCGAGTGCCCTTCTCGATGACCTCACCCTCCTTCGCGCGAATCTGTGCTCCGGCCGGAATCATGTACTCATCGAAGACCTCCTTCGACTTCTTACCCTTCTTCTCGACGCGCTTCACACGAACGATTGTAGCGAGCGCCTTGTGGTTGATCGAATCGACAATACCCTCTTCCTTCGCGAGGGGTGCCTTACCCTTCGGGGGACGAGCTTCGAAGATTTCCTCGACGCGCGGCAAGCCGTGCGTGATATCAGCTCCCGCGACACCTCCGACGTGGAAGGTGCGCATCGTGAGCTGGGTTCCCGGCTCTCCGATGGACTGTGCGGCGACAACACCGACCGCCTCACCGATCTCAACCGGACGGTTGCGGGAGAGGTCGAGACCGTAGCACTTCGCACAGATACCGTGCGGGGTCTTGCAGGAGATAGGAGAACGCACGACGACCGAAGCGAGGTCAGACTGGGCGATGAGTTTAGCCGCATCGCGGGTGATGAGCTCGCCCGCCTTTACGACAACCTTCCGGTCAACGCGGATGTCCGTCGCGGCGGTACGGGCGTAGAGGCGTTCTCCGTACGCATAGCTGTACGATTCGCCGTCCTTCCGGTACACCGTGACACCCTGCGAGGTTCCGCAGTCTTCCTCCTGGATGATGAGCTCCTGGGCGACGTCTACGAGACGACGGGTCAGGTACCCTGCGGTTGCCGTCTTGAGCGCGGTATCCGTCGAACCCTTACGCGCACCGTGCGTCGAGATGAAGTACTCGAGCACTGTCATTCCCTCTTTGAACGACGACTTGATCGGGAGCTCAATGGCCTCGTTCTTCGTGTCGCTCACAATACCCTTCATACCCATGATCTGGTTCGGCTGGGCCCAGCTACCACGAGCACCTGAATCGGTGATCGCGTACACGGGACTCTCCGGGTGGAGGGAACCGGGGACCATCTTGTACACCTTATCGCGAGCTTCTCCCCACGCATCGATGATGCGCTGGCGACGCTCCTTAACGGTCAAGAGTCCTTCTCCGAACTGAACCTCGATAGTTGCGACCTTCGCTTCTGTTTCACGGAGCACCTCCTGCTTCCCAGCTGGGATAGCGGTATCGGCGATTGCCCACGTGATCGAAGAGATCGTGGCGTACTTGAAGCCGAGGTCCTTGATGCGATCGAGGTACTGTGCCGAAGAATCGATGCCGTACCGCTCGATGATCCGGGCAACGAGCTTCGTGAGGCTCTTCTTGCCGAGGTGCTCGTTCACGTACTCGAACCCTTCGGGGAGAACCTGGTTGAAGATGAGACGGCCGTACGAGGTCTCTGTGAGGACACCCGCGATGTAGAGCTTGATAGCAGAGTTGATGTCGATGAGATCGTTCTCGTACGCGAGTTCGATTTCACTGAACGAGGAGAACACCTTCCCCTCTCCCTTCGAACCCGGCTTGATGCGAGTCAAGAAGTAGCTCCCGAGCACGACGTCCTGGGTCGGGCTCACGATCGGGTCTCCGGAAGACGGTTTCAGGAGGTTCTTGCCCGCATCCATGAGTTCAGCGGCTTCGTACTGTGCCTCAACGGTGAGCGGGAGGTGGACTGCCATCTGGTCTCCGTCGAAGTCAGCGTTGAACGCCGTACAGACGAGCGGTGGGATGCGAATCGCGAGACCCTCAATCAAGACCGGGCGGAACGCCTGGATACCCAAACGGTGGAGCGTCGGTGCGCGGTTCAGGAGCACGCGCTTGTTCTGGATCACCTCTTCGAGAATCGCCCACACTTCGGGAGAACCCTGCTCGATGAAGCGGTTAGCTTGCTTGATGTTGTACGCGAGGTTCCGCTCGATGAGTTTGTTGACCACGAAGTGGCGGAAGAGCTCGAGGGCGAGCGTCTTCGGGAGACCGCACTCGTTCAGCTTGAGCTCAGGACCGACGACGATGACGGAACGCGCTGAATAGTCTACGCGCTTACCGAGGAGGTTCTGGCGGAACCTACCCTGCTTACCCTTCAGCATGTCGGCGAGCGACTTGAGCGGACGGCGGCGGGTCGAGAGGAGCTGGCTCCCCATGCGGGCCGAGTTGTCGATCAGGGCATCAACAGCCTCCTGGAGCATGCGCTTTTCGTTCGTGATGATGACCTCAGGAGAACGGAGATCCATGAGCTTCTTCAACCGGTTGTTGCGGTTGATGACGCGACGGTAGAGGTCGTTCAAGTCTGCGGTCGCGTAACGGCCACCCTCCAAAGCCACCATCGGGCGGAGGTCAGGCGGGAGCACCGGGAGCACGGTGAGCACCATCCACTCAGGACGGACACCGGACTTCAAGAGGGACTGGGCGAGCTTCAAACGGCGGAAGATACGCTTCCGCTTGTTGTCGTCACGGACGTCCTCGAGGTCCTTCTCAACCTGGCGAACGAGCGCCTTGAGGTCGAGACGTTCGAGGATCTTCCGGACCGCGCCGGCTCCCCTGTCAGCCTCAAACACGTCACCGAAACGTTCGGCGAGTGTGAAGTACTCGGGCTCAGTGATGATGAGGCCCGGGCGGAGCGCCGCGAGCGCTTCGCGGATCTTGCGAGCCTTATCGGCGACGTCTTCGACGTCGGTACCCTCTTCACCCTTGAGCGCCTTGAACTCTTTCTGGATAGCCTCCATCGCCCGCTTCCGGTTCTCGTCGTTCACCGACGTCACGATGAACGCGGCGTAGTAGATAACCTTTTCGATTTTAGAAACCGAGAGGTCGAGGAGCAGGCCGAGACGGGACGGGACCGTACGGAGGAACCAAATGTGCGCGACGGGGGCAGCGAGGGTGATGTGACCCATCCGCTCACGGCGGACAACCGCGCGGGTTACCTCAACTCCACACTTCTCACACGTGACGCCCTTGTACCGAACCTTCTTGTACTTACCGCAGTAGCACTCGTAGTCTTTCGTCGGACCGAAGATACGCTCTGAGAAGAGACCATCCTTCTCCGGGCGCTGGGTGCGATAGTTGAGGGTCTCAGGCTTGATGACCTCTCCGTGCGACCACGAGAGAATTTTCTCTGGTGACGCAACCTTTATCGAAATGTAGCTCTTAGCTTTTTCCATGGTGTTGGTTGTTATGCGGCTATCATTCCCTCTACCTCATTCTCGACCGGCTCGCCGACGTACTCCACATCGAGTGAGAGAGACTTGAGCTCATTCAGGAGCACATTGAACGATGCGGGAACGTTAGGCTTCTTGATGTCGTGGCCTCGGATGATAGCCTCAAACGCTGCAGAGCGTCCGAGCGTATCGTCTGACTTGATGGTGAGCATCTCCTGGAGCGCGTGCGCGGCGCCGTAACCCTCGAGCGCCCACACCTCCATTTCTCCGAAACGCTGACCTCCCAACTGCGCCTTTCCACCGAGCGGCTGCTGGGTGATGAGGGAGTACGGACCCGTCGAGCGCATGTGGATCTTGTTCTCGACCAAGTGGTTCAGCTTCATCATGTAGATGTAACCGACGGTTACCGGCTCACGGAACGGAGCTCCGGTGATACCATCGTAGAGGGTAACCTTGCCGTGCTCTGGGTAGCCCGCGCTCGTGAGCTCTCTGCGGATGTCTGCCTCAGACGCTCCCACGAAGCTCGGGACAACCGCGCGGTAGCCCAGCTTCTTCGCGGCGAGGCCGAGGTGGGTTTCGAGGATCTGTCCCAAGTTCATGCGGGACGCAACACCCAACGGGTTCAGCACGATGTCTACCGGCGTACCGTCTGCGAGGTGCGGCATGTCTTCCATGGGGAGGATGCGCGAGATGACACCCTTGTTTCCGTAGCGACCGGCGAGCTTGTCACCAGCTTTCACCTTCTGGAGCTGTGCGACCTCAACCTGAATTTTCTTTATGATACCCGGCTCTAGCTTATCGCCCTTGTCGCGCGAAAAGATCTTGATGCCGATGACCCGACCCTGCTTCCCGTGCGGGAGCGTGAGCGAAGTGTCCTTCACGTCACGAGCCTTCTCGCCGAAGATAGCGCGGAGGAGGCGCTCCTCAGAGGAGAGCTCAGATTCTCCCTTCGGAGAAATCTTCCCGACGATGATGTCGCCCGTCCGGAGCTCTGCGCCGATGCGAACGATACCCTCCTCGTCGAGGTTCCTGAGCTTATCTTCAGAAACGTTCGGGATATCAGGGGTCGTGACCTCAGGGCCGAGCTTCGTGTCGCGAACGGAGCACGTGTGCGTCTCAATCTGGATCGAGGTGAAGAGGTCTTCGCGGGCAACGCGCTCGGAGAGCACGATGGCGTCCTCGAAGTTGT
>JAYSOF010000060.1:0-2279 GCA_043723165.1 bacterium | reverse complement strand
CAACGACCGCAGGAACCCTCTTCTTTGAAGCTGAGAGCTTCGCGAGCTTCTCTCCGCGCTCATCGGGAACAACGACAACGCCGACGTTCGGATCGATGGTCGCGAAGGGGTAGTTTGCAATGGTAACCTCAATCTTCGTGAGCGCCTTGAAGAGCGTGGACTTCCCTACGTTCGGGAGTCCGACGATACCAATGGAGAGTTTCATCTCACGTATTATACGGCTAGAGAGGTCAAAAAAGGAAGCTCGAATGAGAGCTCCTAATCAGAAGAGCGAACGAACCTCATCGAGCACCTCGCGTGGTACCGGGTTCCGGAGCGAGCTCACCCCGGGGTACCGCCACGCGGTGATAATCCTGATACGTTTCCCTCCGCGTTTAAGTACGCCGAACGGATCGTTCTCTAACTTGTCTTTTTTATTTCCGACTTCACCCCTACCACCTCCCGCATCTTGGAGTATGTACATGACCCAAATTTCCTGGCTCCACGTAGGTTTTCCGTTCTTTGTAGTAACGGTCGCTGGCTGCATCACCGCAACAGCGCCAGAAAGTATCCCCTCCTCAGAACGAGCGGGAAAACGGATGATTCGCTTGATGCGAGATTCCGAGAGTCCGTACTGTCGCATCTTAGCCCCAGCGTGGGACGTCCACGAGTATGTCTCGGTATCGCGGGGTCCGGGAGAACGGAGTGGTTTAGAACTCTTTCGTGCGAGCATAGCGGCCGGTGAGCATCGCCTCAGCAAGGATGTGGCCCGCCATGGCGTACTCGAGGTCTAAACGTGACGATCCCGCGGGGAGATCGACTACGGTATCTAGCGCGTACGCGATGAAACGGTACCGGTGTTCCGGCTTCCCGAACGGGGGACACGGACCGCTATACTTTTCTTTCCCGAAGCTGTTCTTCCCCTGCCCCGCAGCCGAGGGTATGTTGTCTTCCGAAACATACTGCGTGCCCGGGTTAATGCCCCACACGATCCAGTGATCCCACACCCCACCGCGCGTCGCGTCTGGATCATCGACGATAACCGCGATGCTCGCGGTCCCCGGCGGAACCCCACGGAACTCGAGAAAGGGGTTCACGTTCTCACCGTCACAGGTAAACTTTTCTGGGATGAGGTCTCCCTCGTGGAACGCGGTGCTCTTGATGGCGAAGTCACTCATGGTACGGTAGTATAGTACTATAAATTCCATGGCACGCGCCATCTACCGCAAGTACCGCCCCGCGAGCTTCGGAGAGCTCTTGGGTCAAGATCTGGTCTCTGGCCTCCTCCGCGAGGCAGCGAAGCAAGACCGGCTCTCCCACGCGTACCTCTTCGCGGGTCCGCGCGGAACGGGTAAGACAACCACCTCACGCATCATCGCGAAGCTCGCGAACTGTGAGAAGCGCGCATCCGATAAAAAGTTTATGGAGAAGGGCGAGCCGTGCAACGAGTGCCGTTCGTGCACCGAGATCGATACCGGGCGGAGCATAGACGTCGTCGAAATCGACGCAGCATCGAACCGTGGCATCGATGAGATCCGTGACCTCCGTGACAACGTGCGGGTCTCCCCCATCTCTTCCAAAAAGAAGGTGTTTATCATCGACGAGGCTCACCAGCTCACAAAGGATGCGGCAAACGCGCTCTTAAAAACGCTCGAGGAGCCCCCCGAGTATGCCATCTTCATCCTCGCAACGACTGAGGCAGAGAAGCTCCCCGCAACTATCATCTCGCGCACCCAGCAGTTTCACTTCAAACACGCACCCGCGGCGCTCATCAAAGAAAAACTCCTCCGGATTACCAAAGAAGAGAACATCGATGCAGATATTGAAGCGCTCGACCTCATCGCAACGACCGCCGAGGGTAGCTTCCGTGACGCCGAGTCCCTCTTGGACCAGCTCGTGGCAACGGGAGACCGAACGGTGAGTGTCGAAGAGGTTGAGAACGCGGTGGGAGCTATCGGGTTCAACAAACTCTCTGGGTTCGCAGGCTTCGTACTCACCGGGGACCTCAAGGGCACGCTCAGCCGTCTCGGAGAGATTGACGACGGCGGGTACAACCTCGCCCAGTTCACGAAAGACCTCATCGAGTACCTGAGGAGAGTCATGGTTCTCTCGTACCACCCCGGGATGGAAGCTGAGTTTCGGAAAGCGCTCTCGGGAGACCACGTGAACCAGCTCGCCGAACACGCAAAGGTATTCACCCCGGCGCACGTGAGGACGCTCAAGGCACTCATCGGAGCGTACGGTGAGATGCGGTACAGCCAGTTCCCGATAATCCCCCTCGAAGTTGCGCTCGTTGAGAG
>JAYSOF010000059.1:0-5972 GCA_043723165.1 bacterium | reverse complement strand
CCCGTTCTTTCGGCACCCCCACTCGCTGCTAGCAATGATCTCCCACTATTGTACCAGAAAGTAAAAAGAACTCCCCGTGGTATTTACCATGGGGAGTTTGAATCTGAAACCAAAGGTACAAGCGTTCATCTCCGCACCAAAGTGTTCAAGGGTTGAAAACTTTTCAGTCGCAGAAACAGACGAGGCAGTAATCGACATCCCAACAACTCTCAAAGTAACCGAGGTGGAACCTCCAACCGCCGCCCGAGCCGTGGTCCACGTACGGCACCCTGTGGCGACCGTCTTCGTCTTCCCAGAAAGCGTTCTTCTCATCGAAGCTCACGTAGTACTTGCCTTTCGGGAGCTCTCCGTTCGCTTCTTGGTACACGAGAGATGCGCCTTGAGCACCTGCGAGGATCGCGCTCTGTGAGGCGAGGAACGCCACGCAGTCTTCCGAGGTAACCCGCTTCTTGATGTTCACGAGCTTCACGGTGTACGTCTTCCCCGGTTCGAGCTTCCGCGTCGCTTTCGCGAAATGACCGTCGGTGATCTCGTCGTTGAAGTAGTAAAACTCCTTGCGGTGTTTCTCAGTGAACGTACCGATCTGGGTTCCGTGATCGTACTTCGTGGAAACGGTGAGCTTAAACTCTTTCACGAACTCGAAGCGCGGATCAGCCGATGCCGATGGGGTGAACTTCCCTTCGATCGCTTCCTGGAGGTGCTTCTTGAGCACCTCAGGGTTGAATGGGTACCCGTTCGGTTGACGGAGTTGGCGACCGATCTCGAACAGCTGTCCGGTGATCGATTCGTACAATTCGCCTGCGACAACATTCTTTTTTGCCATGACGGTATTCTCCTATTAAAGAACTCCCAGAGCCTGCCGGGTCAGTCAGCATGAACATTCATGCTGAGAATATCATAGCACACTATATAAGATTTGTCAATAAATAGTGCGCCTTGCTGGAATCGGACCAGCGACCTCTCCGATGTGAACGGAACGCTCTACCACTGAGCTAAAGGCGCAAGTGGAGACACTATAAATGAAAAAACCGTGGGTTTCAACCACGGTTTTCTCGTTGCAGCCTGATCGAACTACGCAAGCTCGACCACTGCGCCGACCTCTTCAAGCTTCTTCTTGAGCTCTTCGGCATCCTCCTTCTTCAGACCCTCCTTCACCGTCTTCGGGGCTCCGTCGACGATGTCCTTAGCCTCCTTGAGGCCCAAGCCTGTCGCCTCCTTCACCACCTTGATGACGTTGATCTTCTGCTCGCCGGCGCCCTTCAAGACAACGCCCCACGAGGTCTTCTCCTCAACAGCTGCACCGGCTCCCGCGCCAGCACCGGCTGACATCATCGCAGACGCCGACACGCCGAACTTCTCTTCGAGCGCCTTCACGAGCTCAGAGAGCTCGAGCACCGAGAGAGCTTCAACTTTCGAAATGATATCCTGAAATTTATCCATGGTATTTGATTGGTTTGGTTAGCTCGACTTTTTTGCTTTCTGGTCCAACACGTACACGAACGAGCGGATCGGCGAGATGAGCATGCCGACGAGCTGGCCCAAGAGGACTTCGCGTGAAGGCAACTGGCCGAGCTTCTTCATATCTGAACCAGCAATGAACGTCTTGTCTTCGAGGCTGTAGCCACCGAGGATCTTGAACGTGCCAGCCTTATCGAACTGCTTCGAGAAACGGTACACGACGCCAGAAACCTCGAGCGGATCCGCCGGAGAGAACGCAACGCCCATCTGTCCGGGGAACTGATCGGTATCAAACTCGATCCCCTGCTCCTTGAGCGCAACTCGGAGGAGGCGCTTCTTCATGACGCGGAGCGACGTGCCGATAGCGCGGAGCGCTTTTCGGTACGCGTTCATATCGTTTGCGGTGAGTCCGGTGAAGTCTGCAACGACGACGGTTTTCGACGTCTTGAGGCTCTCGATTCCCTCCGCAACCTGCTTAATTTTTTGTGCTTTTGTTTTCATTGGGTAAAAAGAAAACTACGACCTTTGAGCCGTAGAAAAGTGATAGCGCGAAAGCTTCCTTTTCCTCGGTAGGGCTTCTTCCCTTTTGGGGATGCCTACTGTCTACGGACTTGGTGCTATGGTACCCCGAACGCGCGGGTTTGTAAACATCGGGTCAGAAGTCGCCCCCGAGCTCCTCGATAGCCTTCTTCGCCTTACCCGAAAGCTTCGGAACCTTCACGTTCAGACGTACGTAGAGGTCTCCCCGGCTCTTCAAGAAGCCGAGCTTGGGCATTCCCTTCCCCGAAACTTTGATCGGCTCGCGGAGGTTGTGGCCGTGGGGAACCGAAACCTCAACCTCACCGCCCCCGATATCAGAAACCGAAAACTTCTTCTCGAGGAGAATATCCTTCAACCCAACATCCTCCGTGACGATGAGGTCACCGCCGTGACGCTCAAACGTTCGGTGTGGAGCGAGCCGTATGATGACGTAGAGGTCGCCCGGGGTTCGCTCGCCCATCTCTCCGGCGCCCTGAACCTTGATTGCCTGCCCGTCCTCAACACCGGCTGGGATAGAAACAGAGATGTCTTTTCCTCCCGTCCGAATGCGAAACTTAGCCTCTACGCCGCTGAAGGCTTCTTCGAGCGTGATGCGGTGTTCGGTCTGCACGTCGGCACCGCGGGCGCGAGCCGCGCGGGCGAACTGGTTGAATATATCGAAAATGTCGCCGACGTCACCCCCCATGTTCACGTCCCACTGGGCGTTACCCCCGAACGGCCACCCGCCGGCGAACGGGTTTCCACCCTGAGCGCCCTGCGCCGCACCCGCGTGCCCGAAGCGGTCGTACGCCTGGCGCTTCTCTTTGCTCGAGAGGACCTGGTACGCCTCATTCACCTCTTTGAATTTTGCCTCGTTCCCACCCGTCTTGTCGGGGTGGTGCTGGTGCGCGAGCTTGCGGTACGCTTTCTTGATTTCGTCTTCGGTAGCGCCACGCTTCACCCCGAGAACCTCGTAGTAGTCACGCATAGGTATTGCCGGTGGATTTTTTACGGGAGGATGACGAACTCACGTACGCGCGTCTCGCTCGCCACGCGGGCGAACCCGGTCGCGACGAGGAACTTGAAGACGAGGAACGACACGAACTGTACGATCCAGATCGCGATGAAAGATACACCCTTGAAAGCGGCGAGGATTGAGAAGAGCGTGGCTATCGCCACCCCACTGCGGGTCGTCGGGTCTAGGCTCAGCAAGAACTTCTTGACGGCGCGGTACACGATGTCTGAAATCTTATCCCTGTCGTTGATCGGACCGACGCGCTCTTCGAAAGACGTCCTGATTTTCACGGTCGTATCGGCGATAATCTGCGCCTTCTCCTTCGGTGAGATCTGGCTGAAATCTCCGCGGACACCCGAGGGGTACTCTTTTGAAATCGACTGCTGCTTCAGCGTCTCGAACGCGCTCGAGGCGAGGACGGCGAAGAGCTCCCCTGCCGTCTGGGTAGAGAGCGAAACGTTCGGAACCTTAGCGCTCAAGATCGGGCTCGCGGTGCCGAGCACCCCACGAACGATTCCCTTGCCGACTCCATCGGTGAGGTTCCCCCGCTCGACGAAGTACGCGTACGAGAACGCGCCGACGAGGATGAGGAGTCCGGTGATGAGCTTCACGATAACGCCACGGGCGGTATCGAAGAAGTGGACGTGGACGCTGTTAGAGAGCTTCCGCGCCCCCTCTCCAGCCGCACCAACCAGAAACCCCGCGAAGAGTACGAGGCCTCCGACAAACACGTACGAAGGGACGGGGTAGACGAAGTCTGACCACATAACCGCGGGGACGAGGCCGGCTACGGTTAGCATGAGCCCCCTCACCCACGCTGACTTCACGAAGAACGCGTGGAGCACCACGAAGACCGCGAGGAGCACAGCTGATCCGAACGCGAGCCACGCACCCGAGGTCGTGTACGCGGCGAGGAGTCCGCTCACGAACCACGCCGAGGCGACGCTCGAGAGAACGGTGATAGCTCCGAGCACCACAACCTTTATGGGGCTCGCGTCAGCCTCAGACTCCTTCGACTGGCTAATTACTACCGGATTCTGGAGTTCCATTAGGAGGGGTATCCTTCGTGTCCTTACTATCTTTATACATCGCCTCACCAATTTTTTGAAGCTCGGCTCCGAGCTCGTTCATCGCGGTCGTAATTGCAGAGCTCTCGTTCCCCTCTTTAACGACATCCTTCACGTGCGAGATCTTCTGCTCTACGGATGCGCGGACATCAGCGGGAACTTTCTCTCCGCCATCCTTGAGAGACTTCTCTGCCGTGTACACGAGCGCCTCTGCCTGGTTCTTCGCATCGATGAGCTCACGCTTCTTCTGATCCTCTGCAGCGTGCGTGACAGCCTCAGCTTTGAGCCGTTCGATCTCCTCCTTCGAGAGGGCGGTCGTTGCCTCGATACGGACGGACTGAACCTTTCCGCTCGCCTTATCCTTCGCCGAAACGTTCAAGATTCCGTTCGCATCGATATCGAAGGTAACCTCGATCTGCGGGACTCCGCGCGGGGACGGCGGGATGCCGTCGAGGATGAACCGTGCGAGGGTCTTGTTGTCAGCCATCATGGGACGTTCACCCTGTCCGATGTGAACCTCAACGGACGTCTGGTTGTCTGCTGCGGTTGAGAACGTCTGGGTCTTCGCGGTCGGAATGGTCGTGTTCTTCTCGATCATCGGGGTCGCAACGCTCCCCATGGTTTCGATCGAGAGCGTGAGGGGTGTCACGTCGAGGAGGAGGATATCCTTCACCTCTCCCTCCGGTTTCCTGCCCTCGTCTTTCGCGGCGAGGATCTCGCCCTGAACGGCGGCGCCGAATGCGACGACCTCGTCGGGGTTCACACCACGGTGCGGATCTTTTCCGAACAGCTTCTTGACCGCATCCTGCATCGCGGGCATCCTCGTCTGCCCACCGACAAGCACAATCTCGTTGATGTTCGCGACCGTAAACCCGGCCTCCTTAATCGTCTGCTCGGTGAGCTTAACCGAACGTTCGATCATATCTGCCACGAGCGACTCGAGCTTCGCGCGGGAGAGCTTGAGCGTGAAGTGGCGCGGACCAGATGCGTCTGAGGTTATGTACGGAAGGTTGATCTCTGTTTCGAACGAGGTAGAGAGCTCGTGCTTCGCACGCTCCGCAGCCTCCTTGAGGCGCTGGATTGCGAGCGAGTCCTTCGAGATGTCGACTCCGTCGATACGCTTGTACTCAGCAACGAGGAACTCAATGATGCGCTTATCGAAGTCGTCACCACCCAAGTGTGTATCGCCGCCGGTCGCCTTAACCTCCACGGTGTCAGCGGAAACCTCGAGCACCGAGATGTCGAACGTACCCCCACCGAAATCGTACACGACGATCTTCTCGTCAGAGGCGCGGTTCAGTCCGTACGCGAGCGCGGCCGCTGTCGGCTCGTTCATCACGCGGCGAACCTTGAACCCGGCAATCTCACCGGCGTTCTTCGTTGCCTGACGCTGACTGTCGTTAAAGTACGCGGGAACGGTGATGACCGCCTCGTCGATTTTTTCTCCGAGCTTCGCCTCGGCATCGAGCTTAATCTTCTGGAGCACCATCGCAGAAATTTCCTCCGGCTTGTACCACCGGTCACCCATCTGCACCTCAACACCTCCAGAAGCAGACTCCTTTATCTCGTACGGGAGCCACTGGCGATCGCGCTGGATTTCAGGGTCACTCCACGTGCGACCGATGAGACGCTTTACCGAGAAGATCGTGTTCTTCGGATTCACCGCGCCCTGACGCTTCGCGAGGAGGCCGACGAGGCGTTCGTTCGATTTGCTCACCGCAACGATCGATGGAGTCGTACGGTTCCCCTCCTGGTTCTCCAAGATCTGTACCTCACCCTTCTCCATGACTGCTACCGCAGAGTTCGTCGTTCCGAGATCTATTCCTAAAATTTTTGCCATTTTATTTGTTTGTTGGTTGTTCTTCTCCCGATGGACCTTTCGACAGCACGACACGAGATGCCCTCACCACCCT
>JAYSOF010000058.1:0-6928 GCA_043723165.1 bacterium | reverse complement strand
CGCGCCGTTCTGCCAGACGTGACCGGCTGCAATCAGCGGTGTATTGGCCGGATCGAACCACGTATACGTGCTGTTGAGCACGCCCGTGAAATCGAAGTGTGTGCTTCCGTTGTCGCCAAACGGAGTCATGTACGCGACACCCTGCGCGGTCAGCGTCACGGGGTCAGTCGGCAGAAACTCGATGAACGCGCTTCGGACGTTCGTGAACGGGCCAACGGTGAACAGCCCGGAGTGCGCATTCAGAGGGGAGTAGCCCATGCGGATTCCGCGCTGACCGTTGAACGACGTCGTGCCGAGCAAGGAACGATGGTTGGCGTCATAGGCGACCGCGTCGTTGCCGTGCGGAGACAGGTCCGTCACTCGGTCGACGGCGCCCCCGTCGGTCGCGTCCGCGCCGCCGGCAGTGAGTACGCGCGAGCGATCGGCGTCGAGAAAACACACCACGCCAGAATCGCGCAGCGGAGACCACCGCTGCCTCGCCCCGCTCGGTATTCCCAATCCTACTCCGATGCGTCCCATCTCAGTACCACGCGACGATGCTGGACGCCGCGACCGTGGTTCCCGCCGCCAGAATCCGCACTGCCCGGAAGTCGTACATGTCTCCTACGTTCACCGTGTACACGATCTCCGTTCCCTTCTCGTCCCGGATCTTCACGTTCCCCGCAGCGAAGAACAGAAGACGCTTCGGCTGGTACGGCAAGTCGTTCGCGTCATCCGGAACCACCACGTAATGGTTCCGTCCGCTCCCGATCGCTTCCACCGGGTGCGAACGCCAGCGGTCAAAAAAGTCGATGATCGAAACAGTCATGACGGGGGTACCTTCGCTTTCAGTGCCGAGCATACCCCACGATCACCGAACGATCACTTCCTCACCGGCCTCACCACGCCTGCTCAAACTTCTGCTCCCGATCCTTCACATCACTCGGCCTGTGTTTCCACCCATCTGGCAAGTCCGCCTCCTCGTGCCACTTCTCGAGCATCCGCACGTACGCCTGAAGCTGTGCGATCTTCTCGTTGAGTTTTCGCACACGCTTTGACGTCTTCACCGGAACACCCTGCCAGTCGCTCTACGCGCTCTTCTGTTCCGGTTTCACCTCAGGCAGCTTCCCTCGCCCACCCCGAGACGCCTTGCCGCCCCTGCGACCCGCCGCACGCGCCGTCTCCGACGTCCACTCGTGTCCCGTCCCGAGAGCATGGCTCGCCTTCCCACCCTTGGACGCAATCGCCTGCTGCTTTTCCTTCGACATCGCCCCGAACCCGCGTGCAGCCCGAAACCGGTTACATCCATTCGAACCCAGGCAACGCCCCGGTCTCCCGCTCAGCACCCCGTTCTCGTTCTCGAACACCGTCTGCACCCCGTTCTCCGCGTACGCGTGAAGCGACGCTGATTCCCCACACCGACACTTCGACGTCTTCTTGATCTTGCCGTTGCTACTCATCTTGCACCTCTTTCGTCCTTCTACCCCCTAGCTCGTCGTTCGTCAATACCCCTCTTTTCACCCCAATTCCCAGGCTGATGATGCACCCCACTTTGCTCGATTATACGAATACCCTCCCTTTCACCCTAGTACGCGTATAACACCCCATAATTCACTTGAATGCTCACTAGCACCTCCTTTTTTGAATATGTGAGAGCACCGTGGCGTCCTCTACACGCCTGCACCCGTTTAACCCCCTACCCCCCACCCCCCGGGGGTCGCGTGCCCTCGAGCGACACGCACAATCACACCCCCCACGCATCACTGCCCTCTCACGCCCTCACCGCCCACGCATCACCATAGGGATACGTACCCACCCATACTGCTTTTCGCACGCCTCCAGTACCGCCCTATATCGACCCACTTCCTGCAAACACCTAAAACACGCCCCCACAGCACCCCCCTCCTGGAAACCGTGTTCCTCCGAGCGAACTTCCGTAAACGCGTGCCAATCCTTCACCATTCCCAGGGGGGTGGACAGCGCCCCCTCCCTGTTGATCCTCACGTAGATGCGCGCTCCGCACCCCACGCAATGTCCCCGATACACCACCCGGTACAACACCCCTCCGTAGTGTACCAATTGCTCCCTCGCGATACTCGTATTCACTTCCCCCATGTTTCACCCGCCTTGTACCACCGCGTACACGCCTCACGGTTCATGAGCGACCACACCTCTTTCTCACGCCCGCTCACGATCAACTGAGCGAGCGTCTCCCTGGAGACGATCGACGGACACACCATGTCCGTGCGCCTCCCCGCGTTGTTCAACACGATGGTTGCCTCCTCCCGCGATTCACACGGAAAGATGCACCGATTCATCTTCTCCTTCGTGCTCCCCCACCCACTCATGAACGAATCGGTACAGATCACGTACACCTCAGCCCCGGGGACATCGGTAATAGACCTGATAATTGTGCTCATTCTCGTTTCCTCCTTCAACCAACCGCCCTACTGCCCCTCGCAGGTGTCCACCCGGTAGTCAGCGTCCACCGTTCCATGAACACCACACACCGCACAATGCACCCGCCCGCCCCGACCATCCCAGGTCGCACTACAGATCGGGATGTTCTGCGAGAACGTTCCGATACTCGGTGTCATGAGCACCAGATTCCCGTTGATCAGCGACCCGTTCCCGAGTTCGCCCGACATCCGCCACTGGTTCGGACCATCCGAGATCTCGAGCCAAAGATGACCGTGGTCCACACGACACGTCGCGAGCTGCGTATCAACATCGACACGTTCACCGTTCGCGAACCGCAACGCCAGCGCGCCATTCACGTCACCCGGTGCCCACCCATCCGGTGCCGGTCGCACCGTGGACGCACACCCAGCGAGCACCATCGCGACCATCGCAACACGTTTCATCGAAACACCCTCCATTCGGACCCCCACCGTTGCGAGGGACCGAAGGGAAAGGGAGGGAGCAATCCCTCCACCTCCGTCATTCTAACCTTCGATCACCCGATGTGACCACCAGGGCGGAATCCGCTTCGATTCCTCCAACATCAGCGATTCCATCGCTTGGATCCGTTCGATCGGCACCCCGTGGACGTTTCGCGCCGCCGCAATCTCCGCCGAGGGCGCCACAATCGAGACGATCTCGACCGCGTACCCATACATCTGCCCGATCGCCACATACGGAGCGATCTCCGCGATCGTGATACTCGTGTTGTCCACGATCACGTGGAACTTACGGTGAACCGCCCGAATTACCTCGCGCACACACGAATTGTGCGCCTCCCAGAGTTGCGCGGGATCGAACTTGTAGATCGCACCACGGATGAAGTGATAGTCAGCGGAACAGGTGACCGTATGGTTCTCTTCGTGCGCCGCGCGCATCAAGTCACCCGCGAAGTACGACTTCCCAGCCCCCGGGACCCCCCGGAGGATGACCATCGTGCCAGTTTTCATCGAAACCCTCCTTCTCAATGGCGTTTAATCTCGCCAGACCATCGGGGAGGTTACCCTCCCCTAGGTTTCGGGGGTCTATCCGAGTGCTACTTCTTGCTCTTCGTCTTACCCTTGTCCTTCGCCACCACCTTGGGAGTCTCGACGACTGCCGGAGGATTCTCCGGCAGATTCGCCGCAACCGTTGCCGCAGGGACCGTCTCACCGGTCAACGCATCGACCTTGCCCTCGACCTTCGCCGGACCTTCGACCACGGGGGCCTCGGGATCCTCGACGACGTTCTCCGACTCGATCAACGCCGCAACGTACTGCCGACCGTACTCCGACGCGAACGCGTCGGTGACCAGTCGCGGATCGAAGAGGCAGTTCACCGGAACCGTGAAGTCGATCACGTCATCGTTGCCGAATCCGTAATAAACCGAACACGTCCCATGTTCCGCGTCGAAGTGAGGGATCGTCGTGCCGATCGCGCCTTCCGCATACCCCACGTCGATCAGCTCCTGGGTGATCGCTCCATCCTGGAGATCCAGGAATCCGAGCGAGAACCCTCGAGACTGCCCTTCGTAGGTCGCATCGTTCGCCCGAAAGACCGCGACCAACTTGCCCGTGTGGTTCTTCGGACCGTTGCCGGTGCCGAAGTCTTTCTCGGGGTTGACCGTGATCTCACGGTTCGTGAGACCCTTCGCCCACGTGATTGCCTCCCTCGCCGATTCGCGAGTGAGGAACACGTAGCTCCGATCGCAGGTGACCTCTGATCCATCCGCCGCGATCGTGAGCGCGCAACGATGTTTCGTCGCCCACGCCTTGACCGTCGCGGTGTACAGCCCGCCCTTGCGCGCCACCGTCACGACCGTCCCCGCTTCGAGAGAGTTCGGAACACAGAACGGATTCCGTGCCCAAACCTCGCGCTTCGGTTCCTTCGCGACCGCAGCCTTCTCCTCCTTCGGTGCGCGGGGGGTCTTCCCCTTCTTGCTCGCGAGAAGTTCCGAGAGCATCTCGGTCTTCATGTTCGCGAACATCTCGCGCATCGCCGCCATCGGGTCCACGACCACCGCAGGAGCGGTTGCCGGGGTCTCGATGATGGAGGTGGTGACGGTGGACTTGGCCGAATTCGCGTTCTTCATTGGGTCTCTCCGTAGATTCCCGCCGTTAGATGACGTTACATCGCATCTACACGGGGGAATTCTGGATTCGAGTCCCTCCGCGTCCCGTATCCCTCACGTTCTAGGTTGGTTCACCGTCCCTCGTGAGGGGAACCGCGGATTCACTCGAATCCAGAATTCCCACGTCTAGACACTCGCCCAGACCATCGCCACATGTAACAGAACCGACACCGTTCACTGGTATCCACCTCCGGGTTAGGGAATGGACGCACCCACAGGACCGCCAACTCATTCGCTAGGGTAAGGGTGGGATGACCGGATAAACGAACACCGGACGCCACCCTCACGGTCCCGAAACTCTCGCCGCGCACCACACCACGTGGTGTCGGAGGGGAATCGGGAAACACGAATAGGGGTCGTAGGGAATCGAAAGAACGGGACCCTCCAAGGGAGGGGGTACCACAGGGGTACATGTCCAGGGATCGTATCGCCCTGGACGGAGGGACCTATCGCAAGGGACGTACCAGGGTCGGGGGAATCGACCGCCCTTGGATTCGTTGGAGTTTCTACCCCCCTCCAGAATGACCCCACGACATTGGAGTCTAGGTACAATCGTTTGATTCCGGGTTAGTAACCGGATTCCCTACAGTTTCGACCGGTTACCGGGGTGTATCCCCGAGTTCACGGTTTAGTGAACGGTAGTTTACACCCTGTATCTGGATTCCCTGGGATCTAGGGGTCAAAACACCCCTTCAATCGGTCCAGGAGGGGTCAAGAGTCGATCGTAACCGGTAGGGTGGGACTATCCCCCCCACCTCCGGGATACTCCCCTAGAATCGCCCCTAATCAATCGACCCTACATGACCCAACAAAGGTAGGGAATCCTGGTACTGGTAGAGAACGACCCTCTACCGGTCTGGATTGTGGGGTGTCCTAGGGTGGTATCCCGATTCCAGGGGGTTCGTGGGGGTCTGGGGGAAGGTATCAGGGAGTGTGGTTCTCTCCCAGGGTGGGTAGTGGATACACACGCACGAGGGTACGCACCCACGCACGCCCGCGTGAGCCCCAGAAGGGGGGTGCCCGATGGTCGTGGGACCCTCACGGGAGTGCCCGGAGCCCTCGCGCCCACCTCCACGCGCTCCTCACGAGCGATTCGGTGCCCTTTAGGGGCACAATCCGCCCGCGTGTTCAGTATGCTGAACGTTTTGACAGGTACCCCCCTGTGAAAAGCGGCACTTTGTGCCAGGATACTGGAATTCGCGTGGGACCCCTTCTGCACACTCACGAGCGCCAAACGTACGCGAATCCGGCTCCTAGGGCGTTTTGGGGTGGTATAGAGGCACACCTAAAACACCAATGATTCCGCATACTTAGCAGTGCGCGTGGTGTGTTGGGGGAGAATGAGGGTACGTTGGGGGAGAATGAGGGTTAGTATTGGGAGGAGCGGGTGTAGGATCGGGATTCGCACGGAATAGCCCGTCCTGGATACTCCTCCTCCAAAGGAAGAAACCCGGTCCAGGGATTACCTAGCCGGGTCTCCTTAACACCATTGTTCCTCTACCCTCTGCGATTCTCTCTTCCTCCTCTACACCCCTCACTCCCGAGGCCGAATCTCCCACTCCCGTACGCGGTTCATCACCACCATTCTGATCCACTTCGACAATCCGATACCGTCCCTTTCCGCCGCCTCCTCGATCCGCCTCCTTTCACCCTGCGTCACTCTCACCGCCACTGCCTCCGTCCGCGCCGTTCCCCGCGGTAGCTTCGGTCTTCCGATCTTCTTCATCATCCGCCCTCACCTCCGACCGGCTTCCGGTCCTTCATGTGCCCCTTCTTCCGTTCCTCCTCCATCACCTGCAACCCCTTGTGTACCGCCTCCCTTATCACTGCCGAAAACGTTGACTGCCCGATTCCCGCCTCCCGCACCCTCCGCTCCACCTCCGCCCGCACTATCGCATCGGTTGCCTCTGTGAGCCGTATCAGTCTCGGTGACCCCAGCTTTACCGCCCTAACCGTTCGTGGTCTTCCCATTTTCTTCATCCGCCCTTTCCGTAGTGTTCCTCACACCACGGCAACCCATCCTCGCACTGCCTCGTTGGTGGTAGTTCACACGCTTCACACTCCAGCGCTTCCACCCGATGTTTCTTTCCCGCACCGGTCGCACTGCACCTCCGCCCCCTCCGCTTCTACCTCCGTGACCATGACGAACGCCGCGTACGCGTACTTCTCGAACGGATTCACGGTTTTCTCACCTTTCGTGCCGTCCTCTTCTTCAACCGCTTCATCTCCGTGATCGTTCGCTCGACCGCCACGAGCATCTCCTCCATCTGTTCCAGGGTGCGCACTCCGTCGAAGTAGTTCACATCCGCGACGGATCCTCGATCACGAGCGATCGTAATCACGTACCCTCCCAACGACTCGACTCGGATCAGCATTCGC
>JAYSOF010000057.1:0-1043 GCA_043723165.1 bacterium | reverse complement strand
CCCGGCCCGCTTCGCGGGCGGGTGAAGCCCATGGCGTTACTGCGACACGAAGTCGCAGAGTGGAGTTGTCTCCCTCGGAGAAAGGAGGATCGAAATTAGCGGAGACCACCTGTTCCACCGGGTGAGCCTACCGGCCTGAATAAAGAGCGGTCGGGACAAAGTACGGAAGCTCGATTCGCGAGCGGGGAGAAGATCGAGAGAAACGCTCCCTCCTGGAAACCACAATCTGGGTAACGGCTAGGCAGTGAGTATGGTGAACACATGTGAACCCGTGCAAGGATCGTAATGGGCTAGGGAGCCAAAGTGGTTGTCCCGTCGGATCGCTGCCGGGAAATGAGGCTCTGGCCAAAATGGCACTGTGGGTCGGAGCGCGGTGTTAACGCTGCCGCCTCGTGGACATCGAACCTACCGGTCTACAAGCGGGCACCTAACCTCACACACTTCATCTGCGGAACGTGGAAACCCCGTACGCCTCCCGCTCCGCGAAGACGGGGCGAGTGGGCGGGCCGCGAGGCGCGTCGAACGGCGTGCGGGCTTGGGATGTCGGAAGAAGCGAAGGCCGGGCTGTAATGGAACGGATACCGGTTGCAACATCACCGGGCGCGAAAGCGAGCCCACGTCCGACGGGTCTTTCTGCGCGAGAGAATCTGATGAACCACCCACAGGAGAGAATGCAAATGACGGGGTCCTCACGGGCACCTGGTGCGCTCTCCGCCTCTGCGAAATGGCAAGCCATCAAATGGCGCACCGTCGAGCGGAACGTACGGCGGCTACAGATGCGTATCGCGCAGGCCGAGAGAAACGGGAAGCGAGGCAAGGTGAAAGCCTTGCAACGCCTCCTCGCGCACAGCTTCTCCGCGAAGCTGTACGCGGCACGTCATGTTACCACGAACAAGGGAAAACGCACTCCCGGGGTCGACGGCGTTCGCTGGAAGACACCGGGAGAGAAATGGCATGCAGCACGATCGCTGAGGGCTCACGGGTATACCCCGAAAGTGAGCATGAGCTCAAAGGTTGAGGGTACTTTGCCCGGTTTCGATCAA
>JAYSOF010000056.1:0-2638 GCA_043723165.1 bacterium | reverse complement strand
GAACCTGAACGGGGAGCGCGACTTGGGCCGTGAGGACGCCTAGAAAATTCGGCTTAAGCTGATGTTCGCTCGTTATGAGATTTAGGTAATCGTTTATCGTCATGTAACTACGAAGACCACGCCCGTTACCGGGTCGCAGACCGCTTCCTCGTTATAGTTAAGAGCGACGTTTGCTACTGCGTAGGCTCCTGCATTTTTCTTTAATTCGATAGTCGCCACGGTGTAGGTCAACCCCTGAGGCGCACCGTTAAGATAGGCGGGGGCGTAAAGTTTCGTGAAAAGAACCGTATCGCCGATATTCCCTGCATTCACGACGGCAGAGACCGCCGCGGCGATCGGCGTTTCGAAATCCGTCGTCCATCCGATCCCTGCGGAGAGAGTTATCCGGACAAGGATCGTGGCGACTACCGCTCTGGCGAACTTGATGTGAATCGGCATCCCGTGGGAATCGTAAACGAGTACGTCGGTATCGCCTGCGGTCCCGCACCCAGGCGTTTTGTGGACCTGGATCGCCTGGGCGACGTCAGCGTCCGCACCACCCGCGACTACGACCGAAATGCTATGCGCAGGGATCCCATTCACGTCGGTCGACCCGGTAGGATTCTCGTATCCGTTAGAGACTTTCGTCACTCCGGGGACGTTAGCTACTGCTCCTAAGGTACCTTGAAAAACGGTCAGCGACGGATTAGCGACAGAGACCGCCTGGCGTAGGCGAAGAGCAGCGTCGCTTTCGATGGCAGCCCCGGGAGTCGCAGCAGCGATATTATTAACGGTTTGCCAACCCCCGGTAGGAGTGAAGATCGTCGTGACGGTAGCCACGTCCGCATTGATGAAGCCTACCAGCGCGGCAGTCGCCGTTACCGTTATAGTTCCCCCACCAGGGATGGTGACGGTCAGGGGGAGCGTCCATTTCTGCCCGAGAACGTCTGCGGCGATACCGTTCGAAATAACAGTTCCCGCGGTTCCTACTATAGTGAGAACTACCGTCGAAAAAGAGGGAATCTTTCTCGTTAGTCCGTTTATCTTCACCAGTCGGGAGAGCCCGAGCCCCTGAGCGGTGACGGGGGAGAAGGAGTTATAGGCCGACGCCCCGAGAGCTGCCGTGTCGTAAAGCGCCTTCGCCCAGATAGCGAGAAGCTGCCCGTCCTGAGAATCGGCGGCGAGATAGACGTCAGCGCCGTAGATCGTTTGGTACTGGCTCTGGACCCAGGAGAGGAGCGTCGGGTAATCCGGATAGTGATAACCCGTCGCATCGATGTAGACCAGTGTGGAGATATCGGTCATAGAGGTCTCTTAAAAATTAACGTAGTTATCGACCTGAACCGGCGTCGGCCCGTAAATAGTGTCGATGGTGAAGCTCGCGCTATAATTCCTCGTATTCGGTTCAATGGTACTAACGAAGTCAGTCAGATCCGTCACGGCCTGAGTCGCGAGTACGCGGTTTCGGACTGTGATATTAGCTACCTCGGTCGGGTGCTTCCCGAGAATCCCCTGAAGGTACGGCGTCCCCTCATCAATATCGAGAAACCATTCACCTAGAAAAAGTAGGAGCCTCGTCACGACCGCCTGAGCAGGGGCGTTCGGCTCGTCCCGATAGAAATCCTTCTGGCCATTGCCGAAGACGTAGTCGCCCAGATTGGACAATTTACGATACCGGATTGACACACCCTCCCGCCGCGCATGAGCCTACAGCGTGAATATAGAGTAGAGATTTTTCGCTAGGGTCCGAAAAACTAAAACTTGCTAGATACGGACTGGAGCGTTTTCTCATGGGTACAGCCCCCTAGAAAATGGACTCATAAGAATCATTAAACTGGAGCCCCCGTATTCCCAGTAAATGGTGTCGCGGGTACAGAGACCGGATGAATATGAGTCTTGAGCGACTTCCCGCTCGCGACGACGTCCCCGCTCGAAGTGACGTCCCCGCTAGTGATGATGCTCCCGGTTACGTTCACGTTCCCCGTTATATTAATGCCCCCAGCGGCTATCTCAATAAATTTCGATCCGTCGTCTTTCCTGATCTGAAGCGCCGTGGCGCTTATCCCCCCGAGGACCCGTGGCTTAGACCGAGGGCCGGGGATGGCGAAACCGTCCGAGAGGTCGTGCATTCGCGCCTCCATCGGCACGTTCTGAAAGCCTCCGCTCTGCCACCAGGAGTCGATGCATCGAGAGGCGAAGACTACGAGAACCTCGTCGCCGACGGCGATGGGGAAAGTGATCGAGTACCCCCCGGCGCTCGGAAAAACTACAGGCACGTCGACGAGAAGGGGGAGATCGACGGCGATGACGTTTCCGTCTTCGTCCGTGATAGTGCTCCGTATAGCCGGTTGTACGGAGAGAGTCATTGCTACGAGATCGACAGCTTTGACGATCCCAGGCATCGCGGACCAGATGCCCGCTTGACGACCGTCCATCATCAGCCGGAGCGCGGTCTCCGTGTCGTTCAATAGTTGGTTTGCGTCCATTAGTTCCCGCTCACGCTATTTAATGGATTCGCTGAAATATCTGTCCGTATACAGACGAGGCTCGAATACCAGGGTACCCCGCGAGTATCACCCGTCTGCTCTATGGTGATGACCTTATATGTACCGTCCGCACTGAGGAATCTCGGGATCAGTTCATTAATTGCTTTCGTCCG
>JAYSOF010000055.1:0-2990 GCA_043723165.1 bacterium | reverse complement strand
AAGAACACGTACTCCTGCTTCGTGAGCAGTTCTGGGTTGTGTAAGCGGAGCTCGTTCCTGAGCGTTTCGTAGTCCTTGACCGGATCCTCTGACTCAGCTGAAACAAGGTGGAAGAGCACCTTCGTGCGCTCGATGTGCCGGAGAAACTTTGTACCCAAGCCCTTTCCGCTCGAAGCTCCCTCGATGAGACCTGGGATGTCCGCGATGATGAGCCCGTAGTACACACCGAGGTTCGGTTCGAGCGTTGTGAACGGGTAGTCCGCCACCTTGCTCTTCGCGTTCGTTACGATGTTGAGCAAGCTCGACTTTCCCGCGTTCGGAAGGCCGATCAGTCCCACGTCTGCAATCATCTTGAGCTCGAGCTTAATCTTGAACTTCTCACCCGGAATTCCCGGCTGGAACTGTTTCGGCGTAGTGTTCCGTGACGACCTGAAGTGAAAGTTACCCTTCCCACCCTGCCCACCGCGCGCGATGAGTACCCGCTCTCCGATCTGGAGCACATCGAACGACTCCCCCGTCTCGAGGTTCACAACGAGAGTTCCCACCGGAACTTTGATGATGAGGTCTGGACCGTCTACGCCGTCACAGAACTGACCCTTCCCCGGACCGCCGTTCGTCGCGCCGACCGACTTCTTGTACCTAAATTGCTTCAAGAGCGAGAGATCGTTCGTACCCTCAACGAAAACGCTCCCCCCTTTACCGCCACTACCACCGGCAGGGCCTAAGCTCATGAGGTTCTTATTGAAAGCAACGGCCCCACGACCGCCGTTTCCCGCAGATATTCCGATGGTTACGTCATCTACAATCATATTTTTTTCTTAGCTTCTTTTTTTATCGGTTCCGGCTTCGCACCAGCTCCGAGCCCGAGGGAGGTGAGAAACTTCGAGAGCTCTTCTCCCCGGAGCTTCCTGAATGAACCTGGCTCGATGTTCTTTCCGAGTTCAATGTTCATGATGCGGACACGGCACAGGTCGCGCACCACGTACCCGAGTATTTTACACATACGCCTAATCTGACGCTTCTTACCTTCGGTCAAAATAATCCTGAACCGTTTCGTTCCAATCTTTCGCACCTTGCACGGCTTCGTTCGCTCCCCCTCACCCAGATCGACACCCTTTGACATGTTCCGCTCAAACCCTCCGTCGAGCGGACGGTCCACCTCTACCAGGTACTCCTTCTCGTGGTTGCCGCTCGGATTCAAGAGCCGGTCGGTGATGCGACCGTCGTTCGAGAGGATCATGAGCCCGTGGGAGTCTTTATCGAGCCTCCCCACCGGGAAGAGCTTCACGGGGTAGCGGAAGACATCACGGATGCTCTCCTCGCCCTCCTGCGCCCCGTGGGTCACGATGCCGATCGGCTTGTGGTACACGAGGTACTCACGGTCGCGCTCGAGGGTCTTCATGATACGCTCGATGATGACCACGCGGTCTCCCTCTCGAACCTGGTCACCCAAGATGGCCGCCTTCCCGTTCAGGCGCACTACCCCGCGAGAAATGAGCCCGTCGGCTTCGCGACGGCTGCACATTTTTTGGAGTGCGAGGTACCTGTTGATTCGGACGGGAAACTGAACCTTCTCCATAAACCCTATGGTACACTGAGGTGTATGGATGAGCAACGAAACCTCTTCACCGAGCCTTCGGCGGTCTTCTCTGTCGGTGAGTTTCTCGACTACGTGAACGTCCTCGTCAGCGCACGCTCTGCCTCTGTGCGCGGCGAGGTTACCGGAGCGAAACCCCACTCTACAGGCTTCTACTTCTCCCTCAAAGAAGCTACCCCAGGTGGTTCAGTGAGCCTCATGGATTGCTACATGAGCCCCTACGCGTACCGCGGGCTCGGTTTTGCTGTTGAAGACGGCACGGAGGTTAAGGTCACCGGAACGGCGAGCATGTACAAGCCACGGGGCCGGTTCACCTTCCGTGCGGATAGCATTGAGCTCGCAGGAGAGGGGTCGCTCAAAAAAGCGTACGATCTCTTAAAGAAGAAGCTCGAGGCTGAGGGGCTCTTCACCCGCAAACGAGAAATCCCGATGCTCGTACGGTCTGTCGGGGTCATCACCTCTCGAACGGGAGCGGTCATCGATGATTTCCGCAAGAACCTCCTGCCGGTCGGGCTCAAAATATACCTCTACGACTCTCGCGTTGAGGGCGCGCAAGCTGTCCCGAGCATAATCCGTGGAATCAACCACTTCAACGAGCACCACCCGGACCTCGACCTCCTCGTCATCATCCGTGGGGGCGGGAGCCTCGAAGACCTACAGGCGTTCAACAACGAAGACGTCGTCCGCGCGGTGTTCGGTTCGAAAATTCCAACCGCGTGCGGTATCGGGCACGACCGAGACGTTCCGCTCGTCTCACTCGTCGCTGATACAATGACCTCGACGCCCACCGCGGTTGCTACGGTCGTCATAAATGCCACGTGGGCTAAGCTCCGCGAGCGCATCCCCTTCCTCGCCCGCACGATCTCCTCCCTCTTCTCCCAGACGCTCGACGGGTTTTCCTTCCGCGTATCGCAGGCCGCACTCCGTTCGTTCGCGGGAGTTGAAAAGATATTCACCCTCTTCAAGGTGGTGCAGGCGAAGTTTGAAAACCGGGTCGAGGGCCTCGGGCACGCAATCAGAGAACGGATCAACCTCCTCGATCGCTTTTCGGCACTCCTCGAAGCGCGTGACCCCGAACGGAACCTCAAGCTCGGGTACAGCATCATCCGCGGGACGAACGGCTCGATACTCCGGAGTGCACACGATGTGAAGCGTGGCGACTCAGTTACCGCTCGGCTCGGTGACGGAGAGTTTACCGCAAACGTGCTCGATGCTACCCTTACCCCATGACCTCCCCTAAGAAAAATCCGATTGCTGAATCACTCAAACGGCTCGAAGCTATCGCCTCCTGGTTCGAGCAGCAGAAAGAGATCGATGTTGAGGAAGGTCTCGAACGGGTGAAAGAGGGTGCTGAGCTCATCCGTGACCTCAAAGCAAAGCTCAAGGACGTTGA
>JAYSOF010000054.1:0-4857 GCA_043723165.1 bacterium | reverse complement strand
CCACCGCCTCCACCTCCACCACGAAAATCGCGGCGAGGGGCGCGGGGCTCAAGCGGGCGAGCCTCGTTCACGGTCATCGGGCGACCTCCAAGGTCCTTCCCGTTGAACATGTCGATCGCTTTCTGGGCCTCATCATCGTTCGTCATCTCGACGAACCCGAAGCCTTTTGAGCGGCCGGACATTTTGTCCATGATCACCGTAGCAGAACCAACCGATCCAGCCTGCGAGAACATCTCGCGAAGCTCATCATCGTTCGTCGTGTACGGAAGATTACCGACATACAATCTCTTAGCCATGTGTGTATGCGTTGCTTTTGGTAGGGCGACCCTCACTCATTCCACAGGAGCCAAGAAGTTCCGAGGCGAACGTGAGAAACCTACTGCCCCGACACCCTACACTACTCTGAGAGAAAAAGCAAGCTAAAGTGGGGGTTGGTATTTGACATATGAGTGTAGTCTGTGTAGTAATAGTATCAGAATAATTTGGTGCGGTACGGGTAATTAGTACGGGTGACTTCATTGAAACTACGGACTGAAGCTTTGGCTCCGGTTCTCACAGTTCCAGTGCCTAGGCGTCACCCCAAACCACGGTTGGCTACCGTGGTTTTTTTATGTATGGTAGGTGGATGGAAACCAGAGAACAGAAACCGTACGTGAAGATAGATGTGAGCAAACCGAAGCACTCGGTGGTAACCATCGAGGTCACCGTCTCCCCCGAGGAACTCGAACGCCACCGCAAGATTGCGCTCGAGGGAATCAAGAAGAGCTTCCGGGCTCCAGGCTTCCGTGACGGTCACGTACCCGAACCGGTCGTGCTCCAGCACGTCCACGAGCACCACCTGCTCGAAGAAGCTGCGGAATCAGCCATCCGCGAGGCTTACCCGACAATCATCGAAGACAGCAAGGTGGCGGTCGCGAGCTCTCCGCGCGTTGCGCTCAAGAAGCTCGCGCTCGGCAACCCCCTCGAGTTCACGGTAGAGGTCGGGGTACAGCCAGAGGTGAAGCTCCCGAACTACGTGAAGCTCGCAAAAAAAATTCGCGAGAGCGAACCAGAGGTTGAGATCTCAGCTGCTGAGGTGGACGCGGTGATCGAAGAACTGCGAACGATGAGAACGCCCGAGGGCGGAGAAAAACCTGAACTCACCGACGCGTTTGCCAAAGAGGTTGGCCCGTTCGAAAATGTGAACGACCTTCGGGAAAAAGTTCGCACAAACCTAGCCGCTGAAAAGACGGTTGCACGGACGCGAGACCTCCGGGGAAAGGTCGCGGATGCGCTCGCCGCTGAATCTAAGATCGAGGTTTCCGAACTCGCCGTAGATGACGAGGTCGCATCCGCGATGAACGAGTTTGAATCGGCGCTCACCGCCCGGAAGCTCACGCTCACGGACTACCTGAAGCAGGCTGGAAAAACCGAAGAGGTATTCGTGAAGGAAGAGAAGGAGCGCGCGGAACGGCGCATCAAGGCTCGGCTCGCAATCAAAGAGATAGCAAAAGAAGAGAAGATCGAACCGAAACCCGAGGACATCGAGCACGAGCTCTCTCACGCGGGGCACCACTTCAAAGACGTGAACGACTCAGACCTGCGCGCGTTCGTACGGGACATGCTCATCCAGGACCTCGTACTCTCGTTCCTCGAGAGTACCGGGGAGAAGGTTTAGTAGTGGTAGAGCTTCCCCACTCCGATGGTAGCTGCCCGGTAAATCTGCTCCATGAGCACGACACGGGCTAGTTCGTGCGGAAACGTGAGCGGAGAGAGCGAAAGCTTCCGGTACGGGAGTGCGCGGACCCCATCGCTCCACCCGAACGCGCCACCGATAACGAACACAACCTCCGATTTAGAGATGAGGTTTGAGAAACCTACCGAATCGTAAGCTTTCCCGTCTTCTGCGAGCAGGAAAACCGAATCCTTATGGTAGCGTTCGAGCACCTTTATGATCCGCTCCCCTTCCCTCTCCCGTGCGACTGGGGCGCGTGACGCATCGTGGAACGGCTCAGCCTTAATCTCGGTAACAGAGAGCTTCGCGTACGGGCTGAGCCTCTTTTCGTACTCTTCTTTCATGGCGCGGAGGTTCGGATCCCGTACGGAACCTACAGCGATAATCTTCACGTCTAACATCTTAGGAATAACTTAACACACGTCACTGCTAATGGTAACAGCGTTCGTCGCAGCTTCCTCATTTTAAATCTCTCTCCTATACTGAGGTAATGAAGAAGCTCCACATCTACCTGTTCCGCCACGGACAGACGACATTCAACCGTGACAAGCGATTCACCGGCTGGAAAAACCCGCCGCTCACCGAACTCGGAAGAGAGAACGCCGAAACGATCGCGGGGTACCTCAAGAACAAAAAATTTGAGGTTGCGGTAACGTCGGGGCTCAACCGGGCGAACGATACCCTCGACACCGTACTCGAGCACCACCCAGAGTGCAGTGTTACCATCGAGGACCGCCGGGTAACCGAGCGGAGCTACGGATCGCTCGCTGGAAAAACTCACGAAGCCGTCATCAAAAAGTACGGGCAAAAAAAGTACGATATGTGGCACCGCGGGTACCGGGTGCGCCCACCAGAGGGAGAGAGCTTTACGGATGTCGAAAAGCGGGTGAAGCCGTTCATTAAAGAGCTCATCGCCACGATGAAGAGGGATAAGTTCAGCGTTGCGATCTCAGCTCACGGAAACTCAATCCGCGTGTTCAGAAAAATTATGGAAAAAATGAGCGAAGCAGAATCGAGCTCGTGGAGCATCCCGTTCGATAAAGTTTTTACCTACACCGTAGAAGCTTAGAGCCCCAAGAGGTTAACTACAAACCTCACGACGGGATCGATGTCCGGTCCGTACGCCATGGCACCGCCGAGCGCGCCCGTTACGGTAATCGCGACGAGCCCCAGAACTGCAAGGATCGGGGCGAGGTACGTCTCGGTAATAAATCCTGAGAGGATTCCGAGCTCCCGTCGGAAACGAAACTCGTCAGCGTTCGAGCGGAGCACCCACGCGGTGAGGTACCCGAACGCGAGGAGACCAAAGATTGAGAGTGAGGCGGCAGCCCACGAAGAGTGCGCCTCAATGGTCGGCCCCATGAGCTTGCGGAACTGACCCTCGATAGCCTCTCCGCTCTGGTACGCAGCGAACCCAGAAACAATTCCGGTGATGACGAGCGAAGCCTTAACGTAGAACCAGTACGGGAGCTCACGGACGCGCCGAACCCTAATGAGTTCGAGAAACCCGTAAACGGTAAGGAGGGCTATCGGAAAGTGGACGAGGATGGGATGGATATTCATGCAGAGTTAGCTGTTAGCTCAGACCCAACGGAGCAGCTCGCGCTCGAGGGTATCAACTTTTTCAGGTGACATTTTGTGTACCGCTGGGTGCTCTCTCATCCACCCAATCGTCCGGGCAATCTCGCCGCGATCGATGCCCTTATCGATGTCGCGTGGCTCGTAGAGGTCACCACGGAATATCCCCTCAACCTTTTCCATATCGAGGTCGGTAAAATGGTGCGTGCGGAGCGCTGACCGAACCTTCTGGAACTCGAGCTCGGTAACGCGCGGACCCGGGGTAGGTGAAAAGATTCCCATAGCCCTATCGTACCACAAACCCAATCCGGCTTGACCGAGTTTGAAACCCAGGGCAGGATTGGACAATATGAACCCGCAGGAACGGGCCTGGAAGCTCCGGGACCTAAAGCACAGGTGCCACCAGCTCCGAGCACAGATATGGGACCTCGATAAGCGCCGAGAACGGTTTGAAGCCCACCGCTGGGTCCAGGGACACATCGGTGAGAGCCTCACGACAGCCTCGGTTGAGGAGCTCGAGCGCCTCGCTGGCTACCTCGCGTACAAGATAAAACACGGACACTGTCCCCTCCACGAAGACGACAACGCGAAGATAAGGTACAAGCGGGATGGCGGGAGCCAGAACGCGCGTCTCCGAATCCGCGAGAAGCTCATCGAGATGTTCGGAGAGAAGTGCGTCGAGTGCGGGAGGAGCGACGCACAGCTCACGCTCGATCACATCAAGCCGATCTCGCTCGGCGGGAAGAACGAGCTCGGGAACACCCAGCTGCTCTGCGTTAACTGCCACACAAACAAAACTCGTGGGGACAGCCGGATTGCGTACAAGAAGTTCTTCGCCGAGAAGTTCCCCGAGAAGCTCGCAAAGCGCCGTGAGGAAGCGAAGCAGAAGAGAATTGAGAAAAAGAAAACGTCAGAGAGCGCTGGTCCGAAAATTTCGGCACCAAAACCGGTAACATAAAAATCCCCTCAACCTTAAGGTTGAGGGGTATCTGTAGGTACCACTACACAGTGAAACCTGGCGCATGTCTACGAATCGAAGAAAAATCGAGATCTGCGTTCCCGGTAACCCACCGATCTACAGCGGGACTTACCGTCAATGAAAAAACGACGGTACCAAGGAGGTGTGCTAACGTGACCGGGATCTGCCCCACGAGAGCAACAACGAAAGATTGCCCAAAGAAAACCGGACTAACGAGAACACCGGTCACAGCATCGTACGCGAGCGTTCCCCAAATACCGAATACAACGTAGCTCTTCGGGGTACCCTCACGGTGTTTAAAAAACAACGACGAAGCAACACCAAGTAACCCGTAGGAGGTGGCCGTAGTTAACGTCCACACCCCAATCCCACTCGTCACGAAATCAAAGAGAACAATGCTCAGTGAACCGAATACAAAAGCGCTCAGTGCCCCGTACCGTTTTGCAAACGGCATTTGCACCGAGAGAACTGGTTCGACGTTCGGGGGGCGGAATGGAACAAACCGGACGAGAAGGCACAAGATCCATCCGATGAAAAATTTTACCAACCCTTCGGGGTAGGCGGTACTGCTAGTACGGTTCATGTG
>JAYSOF010000053.1:0-11420 GCA_043723165.1 bacterium | reverse complement strand
CCACCCCATAACCTCACGATAAAACTGTGTTTCGGTCTACCCGAGACGAGCTCTCCCCGCGGGTTGCGGTACGGGGCGTCCGACGGAGCTTCGGAAGACTCTTTACCTGAGTCATTTTGTTCAGCGCCAGCAGAATAAAAGGCGCGAGAACGTTGGTCCCTTAGCTACGGGTGCTGGGTTGTTCCCTTTCGGTGCTTTCACACGTCCGCAACAGAATCATCCCCGACGTCTTAGGTCTGGCGGGAGTTCCACGTAAGCGCACCTTTCAACCGAAACCGTGTAACAGAGCTAACGGTAAGGTACTAAAACCCAGGGGAAAGTGCAAGCCTCGGGTGAGCCACCTCCCGGATTCGAACCGGGGACCCACGCTTTACAAAAGCGTTGCTCTACCAGCTGAGCTAAGGTGGCAAGTTGTGAACTGACGGACTCATTACAGCAAAACGGGAGAGAATCCGCAAATAAAAATCCGAGCAAATACCTGCCCGGATTTTTTGAATCGTGTCCGCGAGCTCAGATCACGGAGAGCATGTGGTCTGAACCGAGGTGCACCCGAAGGAACCGTTCGTCCGAGAGGTTCCCGTAGAAATCTCCGTCCACATCGGTATCGGTGCCCTTAGCCTGGATGACCCACCGACCGAGCTCACCGCCGAGGTTGTGCCGGAGAACGGCGATCGCAACTGAGCCGACGCTGCTCTCCCGTACGGTCGGTTCGGGTAGATCTTCCGAAACGACGCTGAACCCAGACCCGAAGAACACGCTGAGCGGGAATCCACTCAAGAGCGTGGCCTCAACGCGGTTGTTGCTGATCGAGATGGTATCTCGGTACACCTCGTACATGAGGTCTATGCTCGGACCGCGCGAATCGAAGAGTACGATGCGGGATCGGGCACGAGCTACCTTAGGTTTCGGTTTCCTGAGGAGCAGGCGAACGTACAGGTAACCGACGAGCGCGATGAGAAAAACGCACCCTACGGTGAACTCTAACCGGTACTCTGGTGAGAGTATGGTTTCTACGAAATTCATACGCTAAATCTCCTTTCATAGATAGGTTTTTAAATTTTACCGCTATAGCTACTGCAAGTGTAATAGATTATCTATGCCTAAATGTCAACGTACGCCACTCTTCCCACTCCAAACTCAGTGCTTTGAATTCTTACCGGAAACCGAGCAGTCGGCTCGCTCCCACGCAATGCAAAACCGGTTCTTTCGAACCGGTTTTCATGTGCGCAGGGAAGGATTGGACTTCACCTCTCACCTCGTCGTCACTCGGTTCTGGTTAGCCACCACCTCCCTCCCGCGTCTACTGACGCGGGTCCCGGTCCGGCGTTCGAATCCGGACACAACGCACTTTAGTGCGTTGTTCCCCTGCACAAAAAACGACACCCTCACGGGTGTCGTTTGTCTGTGCGCAGGGAAGGATTCGAACCTTCGTAGCCACAGGGGCGCTAGATTTACAGTCTAGTGCAATTGACCGCTCTGCCACCTGCGCATGTGTGACCTATACTTTATACTTCCTATACTTCGCGTTTTCAATAGCTAACTCGTTCCGACACATAACTTCGTTCCAGGGAATCAAGAACCGATCTCCTTTCTCAGTATAGACAAACAGGAGATCAAAGGCATCATCTTTGTACTTCTTGGCGTAGTGATAAGACTGGTTCCCACCTGTTATACGGAGTCCTACGACACAATGTTTTCGGTTAGCGTAGAAACCACCAAACTTCACCTGAACTGTTTTTAATACCCCCGACTTCTCTGCTACAAAATCAAAGTTCCTCTTATCCCCAATCGGAAGGCAGACTTCATACCCATTGGTAAGAAAAAAATTAATTGCCTGCCCAACCGCAATATCGCCACGCTCCTTGCTGTTCATCAGGAACAGTATACCAGAGTATAGTGATGAAAACTACTTCTCTAAATCTTTACCGAAATTTTCCTCAGGTTTCGAGATATCTGGAATTCCCTGCGGAACACCGGTCTCCTTCTTGAACCGGCTGAGCTTCTTGCTCACCACGTTGTCGAGCTTCAGGAGGATCACGCGGACCCGACGGAGAAACTTCTCGGAAATGAAGGCAAACCACTCGTCGAATCGCTCGAAGTAACCGGTGAGCCGAACGACGACGATGTGCGGAACGACGCTGTCTACCTCTGCCTCGTTCACCCGCGGGAGAACGCGAGCGGCTATGTAGAGGACGGCCGCGAGACTCGCGACCATAACCATTTCAATGACAAAGGTAAGCATATTGTGAGCGGTGTGCGCTCTCCCCCTCTACAGCTCGTAGCGGGTGAAGCGCTGAACCTTGATGTTCTCTCCGAGCTTCGCAACGGTCAGCTTGATGAGGTCTTGGATCGAAACCGATTCGTCACGGACGAACGGCTGTGCGAGGAGCTCCTCGACGCTCGCGGGACCGATCGCGCTGATGTGCATCGCGATGTCGTGGGCGAGGGTACGGAACGGGTCAGAGCGAACCACGAAGTCTGTCTCACAGCGGATATCGAGGAGCACGCCGACGCGGTTGTTGTGCACGTACGTCTCGAGGAGACCGGCGCCGGTCGAGCGGTCCTGCTTCTTGTCAGCCTTGGCGAGCCCGCGCTCTGCGATGAGCTTCACTGCACCGGCGTAGTCACCCTTCGCGTCATCCAGGGCGCGCTTCGCGTCCATGATGCCAGCACCAGTTTCCTCACGGAGCCGAACGATATCGCTGTTCATGAGCGTAGTTATTGTGATTGGTTAAACCTTCCTTACTTCTTCGCGCGGATAGCCTCCCGGAGCTTACCGATGACCCAGTCGATGCTCGAACGTGCGTGGTCGTTCGCAAAGATCGGGTGATCGACGGAAGCGGGGTCATCGTTCGTGTCCATGATCGCAACAATCGGCACGCCGCACTGGCGGGCTTCTGCGATCGCGTTCTCGTGAGCCTCGGGGTCAACGATGAGGACCACGTCGGGAAGCTTCGTGAGCGAGAGAATTCCGGTGAACGCCTTGGACATCTTGCCGATCTCCTTATCGAACTCCTGCTGTTCACGCTTCGTGTACTTGGAGAGCTCCCCCTTCTCCTGCTTGAACTTGAGGTCCTGGAAGTACTTCATCCGGTCAGAGATGACTTTGAAGTTGGTGAACGTTCCACCCAACCAACGGTTCGTGACACACGGGAACGAAAACTCTTTTGCAAACTGCTCGAGCGAAGCCTTAGCGGCGGAACCGGTACCGACGAGGAGCACGAGCGCTCCAGAGTGTACCTTTTCGGCAAAGAACTCAGCTGCGGGTGCGAGGCCAGCCAAAGCAGCCTCGGGATCGAGGATTTCGATTTCGTTCTTCGTACCGCCGATGAACGGCTTCATACGAGGGTGAGTCTTAGATTTCTTGTGCCCAAACAAAACGCCCGCTTGGGCCATTTCGAGGACTGTGTCGTTCGAAACTTGGGTTTCAGTACTCATGAATGCCCGGACAGTATACCCGAACCCTCTGGATTTTGTAAACCCCTGCGCCACGCCTCGATTTTCTTGTGGTCACCCGAGAGGAGCACGGGTGGAACCTTCCACTCGTGCTTGGAACCCTTCGGTTTGAAGACCTCCGGCTTCGTGTAGACGGGGTAGGAACCCTTCACCTCCTCGAGCGACTCGTGCTTCCCGAGAACCCCGGGTACCTTACGGGAAACGGCATCAATCACGGCGAGTGCGGGGATTTCGCCCCCCGAGAGAACGAAGTCGCCGAACGACACCTCTTCGTCAGCGAGGTGCTCTGCTACCCGCTCGTCTACCCCTTCGTACCTACCGCAGATGAGGACGATGTTCTTGTACTTCGTGAGCCTACGTGCGTCGAGCTCGGTGAACTGCTTTCCGCGCGTCGAGAAGAGAATGACGCGGGTTCCCGGCTTCTTCTTGAGCGGGGCAAGGGCTCGGTGTATCGGCTCAACCTTCAGGACCATGCCCGGTCCCCCACCGTACGGAGAGTCGTCAATGGAGCGGTACCCCGATTTGGTCGGACCGTTCGGAACAAAATCGCGGAGCGAGATCGCCTTCACCGCGATGAGCTTCTTCTTCCGCGCGCGCCCGACGATAGACGCATCAACGTACGATGCGATCGATTCGGGAACCGCAGATATGACGTGGAACGTAATCAACTTACGCGTCGGGACCCGTGAGTACTACCGCGGGAGCCCCGTGTGTTGAACCCTCGGGCTCTTCAATCTTGAGGTTTACCCGAGCGCTGTGCTTCACCCCGATGATGCGGAGGAGCGTACGGACCGCGTTCGCGGTGATGCCCTGCCGACCGACGACCTGCCCCATATCTTCTGGGTTAACGTGGAGCGTGAGGAGGATGCCGAGGTCATCGACCTTCCGGTCGATGCGGACGTCCTCGGGGTGATCGACGATGGATTTCACGAGAAACTCGAGAAACTCTTGGTCTGCCATGGGGACAGTGTACCACCGATTCGAACCGACACTCAAGGAAAAACAAAACCGCCCCAGGTTTCAGCTGGGGCGGTTCGGAGAAAAACGTTAGGACTTCTTCGGTTCTTTCTTTGTACGGTGCTTCGCAATCTTCTTTCCGTGGATGGCACCGGCGCGAACGAGAAGGTTGTGGACCGTCTCGGTAGGCTGGGCTCCGGCTTTCATCCAGTGAGCGGCACGAGCCTTATCGAGGTTGAACTCACGCGAACGTGGGTTGAGCCACCCGAGGTCTTCGATGAACGTGCCGACGAGTTTCGAGCGCTTCTCAGCGACGACGACCCGGAACGAGGCCTGGTGTTTCTTTCCTATTCTCTTGAGCTTAATGGCGAGCATGTACGGTTTGAATTACGAATGAAGGATACTGAATGGTCACTAAAAAAGCAAGGGTCGAGCTCACTCGAGCTTCAGGGAGAGCACCTTCGAGGCTCCGTCGTCCCCCATGGTAACACCGTAGAGGACGTCAGCTGCCTCCATCGTGGCGCGGTTGTGGGTCACGATGATGAACTGCGTCTTACCCGAGAAAGACTTCACGAGATCAGAGAACCGGCGGGCGTTCTCCTCGTCGAGGGGCGCATCGATCTCATCGAGTACGAGGAAGGGCGGCGGGGAGACCGAGATGAGCGCGAAGAGTGCGGCGAGCGACACGAGGCTCTTCTCCCCTCCCGAGAGCATCTCGAGGCTCGTGATGCGCTTCCGTGGTATCGAGAGCTCGATCTCAACGCCAGCTGAGAGCTCGTAGTCGGCTTCCGAAATCGCTCCCTCTTGAACCTCCTCTACGCCGTTCTCTCCCAAGATGCTCTTCGGTTCGTACCGCTCGAGCTTGAGGTGCGCCTTGCCCCCGCCGAACATGAGCACGAAGTGCTCATTGAACGCCTCATTGATAGCACGGAAAGCTGCCTTGAAGTCGTGGTGAATCCGCTCATCGAGCTCGCGGATGAGCGCGCGGAGGTCGACGGAGGCAGCGTCGAGATCGGTGAGCTCCTTCGAGAGGAACTCGTACCGGCGCTCAGACTCATCTGCCTCACGGATCGTACCCTCGTCGATGTCACCGATGGCGGCGAGCTCACCGCGGAAACGGGGCATGCGACGTTCAGCTTCATCGAGGTTGAAATCTTGTTCGGGCGCCGGGAGGGTGGCGAGTTCGGCGGGGTTCCTCCCGAGCGCGCGCCAGTCGCCCTCGAGGTCCTCGATCTTGAACAAAACTTTTTCTTCTTCGAACTTCGCCGACTGGAGGCGGGACTCGAGGTCACGGAGCGCGTTCTTCTTCGCCTCGAGCGCCTCGATGCGATCCTTGAACTCGCGCCGTGCTCCCTCTTGGCTCAGGGCGAGCTTATCCTCTCGCGCGCGGAAGTCTGCGATACGGAGATCGAGAGCGGCCATGAGGCTGGAAACTTTCTGCTCTTCGGGGCTCGGGAGAGACGGGGTGTTCTGAGGTTTCGTTTCTTTCGTTGGGGTAAGGAACGAGCTGATGCGCTCGGGGATGTCGTGGAGGAGAGAGCGGATCGCCTCGATTGAGTCTGCCACGAGCGCCTGAGAGATCCGGTCCTTGATAGACCCGAGGAGCTCTCCGGGGTTCATCGAAACAGCGCGAGAAACAGCAGGGATAGCCTGAGCCTCACGGCGAGCTTCGAACCGTGCGAGCTCGCGGACCAACTCTGAGCGTTCGTTGAAAGCGGCGGTAAGCGCCTTACGAATTTCCGCAGCTTCCGTAGCATCGAACGATGTCGCCTCAACCTTTGAAACTTCGAGGGATACAACGGCGATAACTTTCTTCTGCTCTTCGATCGCGGCCTCGATGCTCGGGACGGGAGACCCGGACGTGTGGATGAGCGCCTGGTACGTGCGGTACCGGTGTGCGAAGTAGCCGTTCTCGATGACCCTGAGTTCAGACTCGATCTCAGAGCGCTTCTCCCACCGCTGCTTCTGCCGGCGGAGGAGCTTCAGGTGCGGACCGAGCTCTTCGAGGAGCGCGCGGACCTTCTCCCCGTTCGATGCGCTCGTCTCGAGGCGACGTTCCGCCTGCGTCTTCTTGAGCCGGAACTCGCGGAGACCCAAGATCTCCTCGATCATCCCCCGCCGTTCCTGCGAGGTACTGCGAACGAAGAGATCGCTCTGGCCCTGGCCGATCATCGTGAGGCCACGGCTCCCGAGGCGGGCGCGGGCGAGCATTGGCGCAAGGTCTTTCAGTTTTATTTCAGAATCGTGGAGGTAGAACTCTGACGTTCCAGAGCGGTCAACCCGGCGCGAGAGCTCAACCTCGGGAGCATCGACAGGAAACTCGCGACCCTGGTTGTTGAAGAGCAGCGAGACCTTGGCGAGAGAGACCGCGGGACGCTTCGGCGTTCCGCCGAAGATAAGGTTCCCGATCGTATCACCGCGGAGCTGTTTTGCCTCGCGCTCACCGAGCACCCAGCGGAGCGCGTCGATGACGTTCGATTTACCGGACCCGTTCGGTCCGACGATTGCGGTGACGCGTGAGGGAAACTCGAACACGATTTTACCCGCGAACGATTTGAATCCCTGGAGTTCGAGGCGACGGAGGAAGTTACTGGCCATGGTTCGGGGAAAACGTTGTGAGCGCACGCTCGGCAGCGGCTACCTCAGCTTCCTGCTTCGAAGTCCCCGATCCCTCTCCAACGAGCTCGCTCCCGACGTACGCACCGACGACGAACTGCTTCTGGTGGTCTGGACCGTCTTCCGAGATGACACGGTACGAGGGCGTAATGCGGTACGCTTCCTGAACGCGCTCCTGGAGTAAGCTCTTCGGGTCACGGTCGAGACCGCGCGCAATCACGTCACCTAAGCGGGACAGAACCCACGTAACGACGAACCGCTTAACGGCTGGGTACCCCTGGTCGAGGTACATAGCACCGATGATCGCCTCAGAAGCGTTCGCGAGGATAACCTCTCGCGCCTTACCCTCGTCGCGCGCTTCACCCTTCGAGAGGAGGATGTGCTCCTCGAGCCCGACCGCGCGGGCGACCTGCGCCATCATCTGGTAGTTCACGAGCGCGGCCCGGAGCGCGGTGAGCCGTCCCTCAGATTCATCGGGGAGCTGCGCGAAGAGCTCTTCGGTCACCGCGAGCTCAAGCACTGCGTCGCCGAGGTACTCGAGGCGTTCATTGTTGCCGACACCCCACGAAGGGTTCTCGTTCAGGTACGAACGGTGCGTGAGCGCTTCCTTGAGGAGCGCACTGTTACGAAACTGGAAACCGATAGTCTGTTGAAAATCATCGAGCCGGGACATGGGCGGTAAGTTATTCGGTAGGATCCACTTCAGGCTTTGGACTGGATTCTTTCGTCTTGTCTTTCCCAGGTTCGCCTAGCTCGCGGTAAATCGTGCCGAGTACGCCGTTCACGAAGCGGGGTGAGTTGAGACCTCCGTACGCCTTCGCGATTTCGATCGCCTCGTTGATGGCAACCTTCGGGGGAACCTCATCCCGGTCTGCGAACATGAGCTCGTAGATACCGATGCGGAGCACGTTGCGATCGATGACCGCGATCTGGTCGATGGGCCACTCGGGTGCCACGCGGGCAATCGTCGCGTCGATCTTTGGTATGTGCTCGACGATTCCCTTGATGATCTTCCACGCAAAATCAGGCTCGTCGATTCCGGGCCCGAACTCTTCGAGGTTGCGTTCCACGATGCTCGCGAGATCACGCTCGTGCTTGTAGAAGTCCCATTCGTAGAGAGACTGCAGTGCGATCGTTCTCACAAGGTGCCGGGTCGCCATGGCAGAACCTTAGGTTAGTTAGGAGGAGAGCTTTACCCGCGGTTTCTTCACTGGTGCGGTCCCACAGCTCGGACACGAGCGGTGCGGGAGAACCGGAGTCTTGCACTTCAGACAGGCCGTAACCGAAACGTTCTTGAGTGAACGTCCGAGCTGCGAACGCCGTCGTCCTACCTTTGATGTTGAGTGGTGGCTAGATCGTCCCATATATTCTCCAACCAGTTTATCTGATTTCAGAACCGACCGCAAGACCCTTCTTCGTGAGGTTCTTGATGAAACTCCGACGGTGCTCCGGGCACGGTCCGTACCTCCTGAGCGCACGGATGTGAGCACCCGTACCGTACCCCTTGTTCTCCCCGAAGCGGTACCGCGGGAAGCGCTCACCCAAACGGTCCATGTGGCGGTCCCTCAGGACCTTCGCAACGATCGATGCGAGAGAAACCGCCGGGTAGCGCTCGTCGGCTTTCGCGAGCGCGGTCTGCTGAACCTCAGCGTAAACTTTTAGTCCCCCGTCGAGAATCACCGGGTAGGCAACCCGCGCACCGCGCGGGAGGATGGAGGTGAGCTGAGTAAGGGCGCGCGTCGCCGCAACGTTTGCGGCGCGAGAGATGTTCATCCGATCAATGCCCCTGACCGATACGCTCCGCACAACGAAGAGCGCGTTCCCCGCTCTCGCCGCACGACGAATTTCTCGGAGCCAGCGCAGACGCTGGTCGGACGAGAGCTTCTTTGAATCCCTGAGCGGCAGCTTCGGAACCTTCCGGAACCACCGGGCAGACGTGGGAATCGCGAACGCGCACGTCGTAACCCGTCCCGCGAGCGGACCGCGTCCAACCTCATCGATTCCGATAGCCCACGCTCCTCTCATAACGCCATTATACCTCGCGTTGAACAAACGTGACCGCTTGCGTACAATAGGGGGCAACGGACCCCATGCCTAAGTTCACCCACCTTCACGTCCACTCGCACTTCTCGCTCCTCGATGGGCTCACGAAGGTACCCGCTCTCGTGAACCGGGTGAAAGATCTCGGGATGGACGCGGTGGCACTCACCGACCACGGGAACCTATACGGCGCGATCGAGTTCTACAAGCGCGCAAAGAAGGCGGGTATCAAACCGATCTTGGGCGTCGAGGTGTACATCGCTCCCCACGGGCACAAAGAGAAGCGGGCTGGTGTCGACAACGAACGCTTCCACCTGACCCTCCTCGCGAAGGACAACGCCGGGTGGCAGAACCTCATCCAGCTCGTCACGGTCTCGCACCTCGAAGGGTTCTACTACAAACCGCGCATCGACCACGACCTACTCGAGAAACACCGCGAGGGCATCATCTGCCTCTCGGGCTGCTTCTCGGGAGAGCTCCAGAAGCTCCTCTCGCAAAAGAAAATTGCGGAAGCCGAGAAGCTCGTCGGGTGGTACAAATCGGTGTACGGAGAAGACTTCTACCTCGAGGTGCAGCCGCACACGCGGAGCACGTTTACTGAAATCCGAAAGCTATCAGAAAAGTTCGGCGTGAAAATCGTCGGCACCCAAGACTCGCACTACCTGTCGGAAGACGACAAGACCGCGCACGAGATCCTCCTCGCGGTGCAGATGGGTGGGAAGCTCGATGACCCAGACCGCCTCTCTCTCAAGAACTATGACATCTCTCTCCCCGGACCAGACCGAATGGCAGAACTCCTCGCGGACATCCCCGAATCGATCGAGACGACGAACGAGGTTGCGGCTAAATGTGACGTGACGATTGAGCTCGGGAAGAACCACCTCCCGAAGTTCGTTCCGCCAGACGGGACGACCGACTCCTTCGCGTACTTCAAGAAAATGGTCGAGGCACGACTCACCGAGCGGTACCCAGACGTAACCCCAGCCGTCAGGGATCGGGTTGACCTCGAGCTCTCGGTCATCGAGAAGACGGGCTTCTGTGACTACTTCCTCATCGTTTCAGACTTCGTGAACTGGGCAAAGCTCCACGGGATTGCTGTGGGCCCGGGCCGTGGGTCTGCCGCGGGAAGCATCGTCTCGTACATCCTCCGCATCACGAACATCGATCCGCTCAAGTACGATCTCCTCTTCGAACGCTTCCTTAACCCCGACCGTATCCAGGTTCCCGATATCGATATCGACTTCGCCGATACCCGCCGCGACGAGGTGATTGCGTACGTGCGCGAGAAGTACGGGCACGACCGGGTCGCGCAGATCATCACGTTCGGAACAATGGCGGCGAAAGCTGCAATCCGCGACACCGGCCGCGCGCTCGGGATGACGTACGCGTTCTGTGATGAAATATCGAAGCTCATCCCCTTCAACCCGACGCAGGGAATGAAAGAGGGTTGGCTCGCTGAGTGCCTCAGGGACGTTCAGGAGCTCAAGACGAAGTACGAGACCGAACCAGAGGTGAAACAGCTCATCGACTCGGCGATGAAGCTCGAGGGCGTCGCGCGCCACGCATCGGTACACGCGTGCGGTATCGTGATCTCCCCCGAACCGCTCACAAACTTCATGCCGCTCCAGCGCGCCTCACAGGAAGAGGATGCGATCATCACACAGTTCGAAATGCACAATGTAGAAGACCTGGGGGTGCTCAAGATGGATTTCCTGGGGCTCAAGAACCTCACGATCATTGAAAAAACGCTCCGCCTCATCCGCGAAATACACGGGGTTACGGTAGACATCGACGCGCTCCCCCTGGACGACAAGAAGTCGTTCGAGGTATTCCGGCAGGGCAATACGACGGGCGTCTTCCAGCTCGAGTCGTCCGGCATGCGACGGTACCTCAAGGAGCTGAAACCTGAGAGCCTGGAGGATGTGATTGCCATGATCTCGCTCTACCGTCCGGGCCCGATGGACCTCATCCCGGACTACATCGAGCGCAAGTTCGGCCGGAAGCCGGTGACGTACCTCCACCCGAAGCTCGAGCCGATCTTAAAGAACACGTACGGCGTGGGGATCTACCAGGAGCAGATGATGCGCATTGCACGCGACCTCGCCGGCTTCACACTCGCCGAAGCAGACACGCTCCGTAAGGCAATCGGAAAGAAGATCAGAGAGCTCCTCGAGGAGCAGCGGGAGAAGCTCATTAAGGGAATGGTCGGGAACGGCATCGACCCGCGCACCGCGGTCGCGATCTGGGAGCTCTTTCCCCCGTTCGCCCGGTACGGTTTCAACCGCTCGCACGCCGCGTGCTACGCGATGATCGGGTACCAGACGGCGTACCTCAAGGCGCACTATCCCGTC
>JAYSOF010000052.1:0-6309 GCA_043723165.1 bacterium | reverse complement strand
CAATCAAGCCGTAATTATCGCTTCCGAAGAAAATCTCGAAGCTAAAAGAGATTTTCTTAAAAAGATTGGCTCGAACCCCCGCCTCGCGTCCCGCTCGCTTCTTTTGGATTTCAAAAACCCTTGGCGAATTCTGGCGGAAACTCCAGTCACGTCGCTTTGCGACGCTCCGAATTTTGGCGAAAATGCGAATTCTGTTTTTTGGCTGCGGGACATGGATTCGAACCATGATACCAGGTTCCAGAGACCTGTGTCCTACCATTAGACGATCCCGCAATATGCAAGCCCTATTATACATACCCTAGTAGCCAATGAAAATCAACAAAATATATATAATGAACCAAACACCATGAACAGGAACCCAATTTTGAACGCTCTCTTAGCTTCGGTTTACATCGCGCTCGTCGCGTCTTTCATAACCTCTCTCCCGCAGCTCGTTGGGCCGGACGAGCAGAAGTCCGTGTTGAACCCGATCGCCATGCTCTCGCTCCTCACGCTATCGGTGGCGGTCATGGGGTACCTCTTCTGCTACCAACCCATCCAGCTCCTCGTCGAGGGAAAAAAGGGTGAGGCGACGCAGCTGTTCCTGAAGACGCTCGGTTCCTTCGCACTCCTCACGCTCATTGCGTTCGGCGCGGTGGTTTTATCCAACTAGAAAGAAAGGCCCCCGTCACATAGTGGCGGGGGATGTTTGGAAGGGTTACAGCTCGGTGTACAAACCGGCTGAAAATAGGGGGTCGCTATCGCGCAGTGAGTAAGCGCACCCGACGAAGCAGGTCATCTTGCTGCTCAGTGGAATGTTGAACCCTGCTCCGGAGAGCTGGTTCAGACGATCTTTCTGAAAGCTGATCAACGTGTGAGATACCCAGACGGGTCCGATGTCGACCCGCAGCGAGTGGTAGGCGAACGAGAACTTAGCCTCGAACGCGGGAGCATTCGCCTGGCCGGCAGAGATTCCGGTCCAGCTCACGAACGTGATGTAGCTCGTCGGTTTGAACTTTATGAACGGGGCAACCCACGGAGCGTTTTTGAAGAACCCAGCGCTCGGCCCCACGGTGAGCGAACCGTACGTTTCCGTGTAGATCGCCTGCACGAAGGCATCGCACATTTCGAGGGCGAGGGTGGGTTGGTTCAAACCCATCGTGCCCGTCTGTCCGAACTTAGTGTTCACCGAGGCGAACAATCCGGAGCTGAGGGCTCCGCGACCGGAAGAAATCGTGAAATCTGAAATGTGTGCGCTGTTCTGTGCGGAGAGGGTAGAGCTCAGTAATACTAAGACTAAAAGTATCCGTTTCACGGGTACCTCCTTTTCGTTCTTGGTTGGAAATGGGTGGTATGCTTCAGCCACCTTAACTGAGCATATTATAGCTAAATATATACCAGTTTGTCAATATATACCGCGAATACCGCTTGTATAAAAGCTCAAATTGAGGTACTCTTTGCCCTGCTATGGCAGGAAATGACGTCGTACTGCGGTTCAATAACGTGTCCTTCGAGTACGGACAGCGGAAACCCATCCTCTCTGAGGTGAGTTTCGGCTTGCGCTCGGGCACGAAGTTCGCCCTCATGGGACAGAACGGAGCCGGTAAGAGCACGATATTTCAGCTCATCATGGGCACGCTCACACCGGAAGACGGGGCGATCAACCGCGAGAACGGGCTCACGATTGCGACCGCTCGCCAGGTTATCCCGCGCGACCAGATGGAGCTCACCGTCCGTGAGTTTTTCGAGCGGTGCTTCACCGAGAAGGTGTATGATATCGATCCTAGGATCGATGAGATCCTCGAGGTGGTGAACCTCCACGCTCCGCACGACCGCATCGTGAAGACGTTTTCCGGTGGCCAACAGGCGCGCCTCCTCCTCGCCTCCGCGATCATCCAGAAACCAGACCTCCTCCTCTTGGACGAGCCGACAAACAACCTCGACCACGCGGGTATCGAGCACCTCACGAAGTTCCTCAAAGATTATAAGAAGACCTGTGTCGTCATCTCGCACGATGCGGGGTTCCTGAACGCCTTCACGGAGGGTGTGCTCTACCTCGATCTCCACACGATGAAGATTGAGCAGTACTCGGGGAACTACAACGACGTCGTCGAGCAAATCTCGATCCGCATCGCGAAGGAGAACCGCGAGAACGCCAGGCTCGCGAAGGAGATCCAAGAGAACAAGGATAAGTCTAACTTCTTTGCGCACAAGGGAGGTCAGATGCGTCTCGTCGCGAAGCGCATGAGGGAGAAGGCCGCCGAGATGGAAGATGCGATGGTAGATATCCGCCGCGAGGACAAGACGATCCGTTCGTTCATCATTCCTGCCCAGCCGAACATCGTGGGTGAGATCCTCCACATCTCCTCGGTGCAGACGATGGCGGGGAAGGGTAAGCCGGTGAGCCACAAGGTGAGCATCTCCCTGAAGCGCGGTGAGCACCTCCTCCTCTCGGGTCCGAACGGCATCGGGAAGAGCACGCTCCTCGAGGCGCTCGCGACGGGAAAATCGAAGGGATCGAGCATTCAGGAAGGTGTGAAAGTCGGCTACTACCGTCAGGACTTCTCGACGCTCAACTTCGAAGACACCGTCTACAACACGCTCGCCGAAGCAGCCCAAGATATTACCGAGGAACAGCTCCGCTCGACCGCAGCGGGTTTCCTCATCAGCGATGATGTTATGCGTACGCGCATCGGGAGCCTCTCTGAGGGCCAGAAGGGACTCGTGGCGTTCGCAGAGCTCGTGCTCCGTAAGCCTGGGCTCCTCTTCCTCGACGAACCAACGAACCACATCAACTTCCGTCACGTCCCGGTCATCGCCGCAGCGCTGAACCGCTACGAGGGCGCGATGGTGCTCGTGAGCCACGTCCCGGAGTTTGTGAAGCAGATTCGGATAGACGAGACCCTCGACCTCGGTGCGCTCGAGTAGGTAGAATTGGTTTGTGGAACACGTATCGCTCAAACCGTACGCTAACAGGGAAAATGCAAAAATTCTCTCCAGATTCTTCAAGACCGGGAGGGGAGAGTACGGTGAAGGGGATCGCTTCTTAGGTGTCACCGTTCCGGTGGTGAGGAGCGTCGCGAGGGAGAATGGGAACCTACCTCGCACGGAAATCACCCGCCTATTGAGGTCAGAGTTTCACGAGGAGCGCCTGCTGGCGCTCCTCCTTCTCATTTCACAGTTCGAGAACGGAACCGAGGCTGAGCAGAAAGACACCGTAGGCTTCTACCTCAAGAATACACGGTACGTGAACAATTGGGACCTCGTAGACCTCTCGGCGTACAAAATTTTGGGAGAGTACCTCGTGGGACGCCCACGGAAAATTCTCTACGATCTCACAAAATCGAAAAACCTGTGGGAGCGGAGGATCGCTATCATCTCGACCTTCGCCTTCATAAGGAACGGTGAGCACGAGGATACCTTCGGTGTCGCAAGGTTGCTCTTGAACGATGAGCACGACCTCATGCATAAGGCGGTCGGCTGGATGCTCCGTGAAGTAGGGAAATGGTGCGGTCTAAAGGTAGAGAAGGTGTTCCTCGACGAGCACAGAAAAAAAATGCCGAGGACGGCACTTAGGTACGCGATCGAACGGTTCAGTGAACCGGAGCGGAAACGGTACTTAAAAAAGACTTAAGAGAATACTAGCCCCTCAGGCTCCTGAGGTTTCTTTCCCTCACGCTGGATTTTTTTAGCGATGAACTTCCCATCGGGGGATACGGCGCTCTCGAGTACCTTGATACGCTTACCGTCGGGGAGGTACGTCCAAACACCGGGTTCACGACCCAGGGCGCGCACGAACCGGTCGAGGCGGACTGCATCGGTGCCGACGGATTCAGCTAGGGCAAAGCTCTCGTAGCTTACGAACGCATCTTTCGATGCAAATTTTTTGGTAAAGGTTACCTTCGATTCATCCTGTGCTACCGGAACGGTAGATCCGTCGAGGTACCCGGGCAGGAGCTTCAGGAGGAGATCCCCGCCGAGCTCAGCGAGCGCCAGCTCGAACGTTTCGTAGTCGTGGTGCTCGATTGGGATCGATGTGCTCCCCAAGACAGCACCGTGGTCTACCGCACGATCGACTAGGAATATAGATACACCGCTCTCCTCATCGCCGTTCAGTATCGCGCTCTGTATGGGGGTTGGACCCCTGTGGCGCGGGAGGAGGGAAGGGTGCACACCGACCGTCCCGTGCTTCGGGAAGGAGAGGATCTTCTCGGGGATGATCTTGCCGTACGCTGCAACGATAGCTACGTCTAAATCGCCCGCAGCGCTCTTAAACTCATCGTAGGAGAGGCGTTCGGGCTGGTAGACGGGTATGTGGTTGTGGAGCGCGATCTCCTTCGTGGGAGGTTGGGTGATGACCTTGTTACGTCCGACCGGTCGGTCTGGATTGCAGACAACGAGCGCGGGTGGAAGCTTATTCACGATGAACTTCCGGAGGACCGCGGCTGCAAATATGGGAGAACCAAAAAAAGCGTAGCGCATATTTTTATGAGGTTACGGTGCCTGCCTCGTCTTCACCGTGTGCTTTGCGCGGTCGATGAAGAGCTTCCCGTCCAGGTGGTCGACCTCGTGCTGGAAGACGCGTGCGAGGAGACCCCACGCTTTGATCTTCACCTTACGAGCCATCGCATCCTGGCCGACCAAAGTCACCTCGGAAAAACGCTCGACGGGACCCCACGTTCCGGGAACAGAGAGGCAACCCTCCTCTATCGTCTCGGCGTCACCCTTCGAGGTTTTCACGATCTCCGGGTTGAAGATTGCGTAGAACTTCGGCTTGCCGTGCGCGTCGGGAACTTCAGCAACGAAGAACCGGCGGGGGATTCCGACCTGGTTCGCGGAGAGGCCGACGCCGTTCGCTGCCTTCATCCTGAGGCGCATTGTCTTCAAGAGAGCGCGGAGCTCCGTGCGCGTGTACTCAGAAAAATCGAAAGGTTTGGTAGCCGTGCGGAGCACGGGGAGATCCTTCTCGTTCGTGATGAGCCAGATTCGATCCATATCGGTTACTTTTTCTTTGGTTTCAGCTCTTTCGTCAAGAGCCTCATGAAGTACGCCCCCATGTTGTTGATACCAGTCCGTTCGCTCACGCTCTTCGCGAGGGAGAGGACCTGCTCGTCTCCGTAGTCCCGGGCGAGCTTTATGTAGAGTGCTATGTGCTCGGAGTCACCGAGGAGCTCAGCAACCGTGAGACCGGTCGACTGGTGCCTCTTGTAAATACGGCTCGTTTTAGCGCGTTCTCTGAGGGTTTCGAGGTACTCTGAGCCTATCGCCATACGAGAGTATTGTATGCTACTATTTGAAATTATGCACTCCCGAGCTACGAAAATTGCGGCAGCGGTCATCTTAGGGGCGGTGCTCATGGCGGGTAGCTTCTACTTCGGGATGTCCCAGGTGAAAGCCGAGCGGAGCGTCGTCATAACCGACTCGAAGCAGGTGATCGATGGGAACTTCTCACGGTTCTGGGAAGCGATCGACCTCGCGAAGCAGAAGTACGTGAACATCGGGGATGTGAAGGACGGGGACATCCTGAACGGGGCAATCCGTGGAGCCATCGGGGCGCTCGGTGACCCGTACACGACATACTTTGATCCCCAGGAGGCAAAAAAGTTCCAGCAGGACCTCGCGGGTAGCTTCGGAGGCATCGGAGCTGAGATCGGTATCCGGAACGGTCAGCTCACCGTGATTGCACCGCTCAAGGGTAACCCAGCCGAAGCAGCTGGTCTCCGTGCGGGCGATGAGATCGTGAGCATCGATAAGAAATCGGCGAGCGGCATGAGCGTCGACGACGGCGTGAGCCGTATCCGCGGAAAACAGGGTACCGACGTAACCCTCTCGATCTACCGCGAGGGTTGGAAAGAGCCGAAAGATTTTAAGATCACGCGCCAGACGGTCGTGCTCCCGACGGTTGATTGGGAAATGAAAGAGGGAAACATCGCGTACATCCACGTGTACAACTTCAACGCGAACGTGATGCAGCTCTTCTCGAACGCTGGGTTCTCAGCGCTCTCGGGCGGGGTCCGCGGGATTGTACTCGACCTCAGGAACAATCCGGGTGGGTACCTCGAAGCAGCGGTCGATATGGCTGGTTGGTTCCTCGCACCGGGTTCTCCGGTCGTCGAGGAGCGTCTCAAGACACCAGAGAAGCCACAGGTTCTCAAGACTAACGGGAATGGTCCGTTCCGCGGTATGCCGGTGGTGGTGCTCATAAACGGCGGGTCAGCCTCAGCCTCTGAAATCTTAGCCGGAGCGCTCCGCGATGACCGTGGCGTGAAGCTCGTCGGTGAAAAATCGTTCGGAAAGGGGAGCGTCCAAGAGATCCAGCAGCTCTCAGAC
>JAYSOF010000051.1:0-2471 GCA_043723165.1 bacterium | reverse complement strand
AATTACGGCTTGATTGCTGTCTAAAATGAATTGTTTAGAAAGTTCGAGCCAGCGATTGCCTTTTCGTTCAAAATCCTTCAATTTCTCTGAAAAATCAATCTTTTGGTTGAGGAGTTTTTGCTTTTTGGCGATATACTCCTCGCTCGTAATAGTGCTGTCCAAATGAGCGTCCAACAGCTTGTCTAGCGTCTCCTCAACACTTTTGATTTGATTTTTCAGATTTTGAACGAAAAGCTCGTCTGAGTGGAAATTGCCCGCTTGTTCCTTGTCGAGTTCAGCGAGCATGAATTCTTTCCACTCGGACGACAAAGAAACTTTTTTGATAGTGTCATTCACTTGTTCGGCGAGGAATTCTTCGCAAGCTCTCCTGTTTTTCCCCCGCTCTCTTTAGCAAACAAGTTTTCAGTCGGTAAGCTTCCGAGCGCTACCCCTCCTACTACCGCCTTACCGAAAACTTCGAGAAACTTTCTCCTCGAGATACCTCCCTCAGACCCCTCTTCTTTTCTTGGATCAGGCAGAACTTCAAACATTGCAAATATCATCCACTTTCTGAGCTCAATTGGCAACAACCTCCCTTTCGCGTGGTATACTGGAACCCATGAAGAGCTTCGAAAAATTCTTTGAATCTCCGGAAGAAGGGAAGAGAACGCTCCAGCAGCGGTTCCTCCGCATCGTGAACGGTGAGGAAATCGAGGCACCTATCACCATCCCATCCCAGGCGCTCCACAACACGCTCCACGAGAACCGAACCATGGATTCTAGGAAGGACGCCGTACGCTACGAAGAGTCCCGAAACAGCATCTTCGAGAGCTTCGGCATCGAGAACGACGAGGGTCACGTGTTCATCAAGAACCAGTCAGAGGGTACCATGAACCTCAAACAGCGCGCGTTCCGCGCGTTTGTCGTGTTGATCGACAAGAAGTACACAAACCCCGACACGGGGCTCCACGAATCTTTCTACGGAGAGGGGCGGACCGCTCACAATGAGCTCCTCCGAGAATCGATCAGCCTCGCGCAGCGTTACGGCATCCCCGACCTCTCGTTCGGCGCGTACGTTAAGGAGACAGAAGAACATGAGGCGGAAAAAGAACGGGGCGAAGATTCACCCCAACCCCGCTGGCTCTTCTTCAAAGGGTTCCTCGTTGCGAACGAAGATGAGCTGAACCAGCTCCCGTTCTCAGATCGCGGAGAGATTCTCCGGAGCTTTGCACTCAGGAAGAGCGGACTCGAAGATCACACGATCAAAGACGAGGAAGGAGCTCTCGAAGCCGACGAATCCATGAAGTGGTTCCTGACCGGCTCGAACCTCCCCTCTCCCGAACCGAAGCCGGAGAGCTGATCCAAGACTCAACAGTCTCCTCTACCCCCTTAGCATCTTTTGCTGCCATACAGGCAACGCGGAGCTCTTTTGCACCATCAAAGCCCGAAACGTACGCTTTGAAGTGCTTCTTCATCACATCGAAGTTTTTCTCTTCGCCAAACATCTCTTCAAAGAGCTTCGTGTGCTCAACCATAACCCTCAGGCGATCTTCAATCGGCGGGAGAGGTTTTCCCGTAAAGAACCACGGGTTGCCAAATATCCCACGCCCGACCATGATCCCGTCTGCTCCGCTCTCTTCTGCTAATTTCTTCCCAGCTTCCTCTGAGTGGATGTCTCCGTTCCCGATGATGAGCGTGTGCGAACCCAAACGATCTCGGATGCTCACAGCCTCCCTCACGAGCTCCCACCGGGCCGGGACGAGCGAGAGCTCTTTCCGCGTGCGCGCGTGGACGGTCACCGCCGAAGGTTCGGTTTCTAAAATTTGAGGTAGCCACCTATCGAGCTCGTTCGTTCTATCTCCCACGCGGGTTTTCACCGAAACGGGGAGACCTCCCATACCACGCTGTGCTGCACGGATTATTTCCTGCGCGAGCTCTGGGGTACGGATGAGCGCCGCGCCAGCCCCCTGCTTCACCACGTTCTTATCAGGACACCCCATGTTGATGTCGAGTCCATCGAAGCCGAGTTCTCGGACTAGCACCGCGGTCTTGTAGACGTTCTCAGGGTTCGCACTGAACACTTGGGCTACGATCGGTCGTTCAGCTTCGCTGTACTTAAAATCTACGAGAAGATTTTCTCTCCCCGGCGAACAGATGCCGTCGCACGATACGAACTCAGTCCACAGAACATCGGGTTTACCGTACTTTGCGATGATAGAACGGAACGCCGCATCGGTGACGTTCGCCATCGGCGCCAAGACGAAGAATGGCCGATTCAGCTTTTCCCAGAATCCACTTGCCATACAAATTACTTAGCCGGTTCTGTCGGAGTCCACTTCTTTTCAGTCTCGAGCTTGTTCAGTATGAGTTTCACACCATTCAAGAGCTGATCGTCGATTGAGGAAAGGGGCGCCACGTTCCACGAGCGGTCGCGGAGCTTCTCGAGACGTTCTGAGAGGAGCTCGGGTGACACCGTGTCTGCTTTACTCAAG
>JAYSOF010000050.1:0-2484 GCA_043723165.1 bacterium | reverse complement strand
TTCGAAACAGACCTTTGCTGTTGTTTTTGGGGCTAAACCAGGATCCAAGTACACGAAGGCAAAATCTCTGGGGGTTATGACTCTCACAGAGGCCGACTTCTTAAAGCTCATCAAGGCGTAGACTAGAAACCTCGGTGGAAGGTATAATGCGCACCATGGTATCCCGAGAAGAGTTGGTACACCTAGCTGACTTGGCCCGCATCAACCTGGTGCCGGGGAGCGAAGAGCGCCTCGCCCGAGATTTGGGTAACATCCTGGAGCACTTCCGTGAGCTGAGTTCGGTTCAGACGGATTCGGTACCGCCGGTCTCTGGTGGGACTGAAGCGGTGAACGTGGTTCGGGGCGATGCTACAGACCCGGTTCCCGGCGGGTCGGGGGTGGGTTTATTTCCCGAGTCAGACCACGGGTTCCTCAAGGTTCCGTCGGTTTTTTCATCGAACGACGAAGCGTAAAAATGGATTTCAAAAAACTGACAATCGGTGATTTTAAAGACGGGTTAACGAGGGGAGATTTTTCGGCACGCGAAGCTACCGTGAGCTTGCTCGGGGAGATTGAATTAGATGGCGACTTGGGAGCGTTCCTCGAAACTTTTAGTGGGGAGGCAACCGAACGTGCGGAAGAGGTAGATCGCGCGATCGCTCGGGGTGAGACGCTAGGTCCCCTCGCGGGGGTACCCATCGCGGTCAAAGATAACCTAGCGATAGAGGGTCACCGGATGAGCGCTGCGTCGAAAATACTCGGCGGGTACGTTGCTCCCTACACGTCTACGGTGGTTTCAAAGCTGCGCGGTGCGGGGGCGATTATTCTCGGTCGTGTAAACATGGATGAGTTTGCGATGGGATCTTCAACGGAAAACTCTGCGTACCAGAAGACGAAGAACCCGCACGATCGTACGAGGGTTCCCGGTGGATCGTCGGGAGGTGCTGCTGCCTCTGTTGCCGCTGGTCTCGCGGTAGCCGCCCTCGGGTCGGATACGGGTGGCTCAATCCGTCAGCCCGCCGCGTTCTGTGGTGTGGTCGGACTGAAGCCTACGTACGGTTCTGTCTCTCGTTTCGGGCTCATCGCAATGGCTTCGAGCTTGGATCAGATCGGCCCGTTCACCAAAACGGTTGCTGATGCGTCTCAAGTTTTTAACGTCGTGAGGGGAGCTGATGCTCGAGATGCGACGAGTGTAGAGACGGATTCAACCGAGCTTTCGAGAGAGGGAATACGCGGTTTGAAGATCGGTGTTCCGAAGGAGTACTTCGTCGCGGGTCTAGATCCAGAGGTTGAGCGTGCGGTAAGCTCTGCGCTCGATAAGTTTAAGCGTGCGGGTTTTTCGGTGAAAGAGGTTTCGCTCCCGCACACGAAGTACGCGCTCTCTTGCTACTACATCATCATGCCCGCAGAGGTGAGCACAAACCTCGCGAGGCTCGATGGAATTCGGTACGGACGTGCGGGTGGGGCGGAGAACCTCGGGGAAATCTACCGGAAGACGAAGGGGGATGGGTTCGGTGAGGAGACGATTAGGAGAATCCTCTTGGGAACGTTCGTGCTCTCTTCTGGGTACCACGACGCGTTCTACGTGAAAGCTCAGAAAGTCCGTCAGCTCATCACGAGAGATTTTGATACCGTGTTCGATCCGGTTTCGGGTGTCGATGTTATCTTCACACCCGTTACCCCAACCCACCCGTTCAAGTTCGGAGAGAAGACCGATGACCCGCTCGCAATGTACCTCTCAGACGTGTTTACCATTCCGGTGAACCTCGCGGGTCTCCCCGCGATCTCGATTCCGGTTGAGCGGTACGAGGTGGGGAGCGGAAGGTTACCGGTTGGGTTTCAGCTCATCGGTCGCAAGTTCCGTGAGGCTGATATCTTAGGTTTGGGTAAGTGGTACGAGGAAAATTAAATTTCCTGTGTGCAAAAGAAACGAGCCTAATTACTTAGGCTCGTTTCTTTAGTGCGCGGTGAACGGGGCTCGAACCCGTGACCTCTGCCGTGACAGGGCAGCGCTCTAACCAGCTGAGCTACCACCGCATTGTAAAATCCACCACTTACCGAGACGGACGCTTACCACCGGAGATTGTACCACTAGGTTTTCCTTTTCGCAATTTCCTAGGTTTTACGACGATGATCCTCCGCTTCCAGCCATAGATGAAGGTTTCGATCGGGGTAGACCGTTCGATTTCCTCTCTGCCAGTCGAATCTGGTTCATGGTAAAAGACAAATCCATCGTGAATGCCGGTCACTACGATGAGGTGTCCGCCGTTTTCAACCTTGAACTGTTTGTGGATGGATGCGATGACGGGGTAGCGGTTCACGTGCCGGATGAGCTTCTCGAAAGCCCGAACGGGTGGCTCGCTGAACCAGTCAAAGTTTTTACCGTAGAACCCCTGCTGTTCAGCGAGCTCGGCGAGGCCACGGTGGGCCCAGCCAATTCCCGGAACGTACGCGCCGAGGAAGAGTGCCTCGCGGAGCAACCGCTGGGGTTTTGATCGGTTTCCC
>JAYSOF010000049.1:0-9092 GCA_043723165.1 bacterium | reverse complement strand
ACCGGACCTTGTGCGAGTTAGTAAACGAGCACGGGAGGTGGTGGCTAGACCAACTATGTGCGACGGCACATAGTTGAGTCGAAGCCGATTCCCCTTGGGGTAAGAATCAAACGAACAATTGACGATGGACTGACATCCCAGGTTTCCTATTGAAGCTGATAATCTTTAAAACGTAAACCTCTTTAATAAATGCCTCTAATTGACAACTCACCCTGCTTCGGTTAGTGTGCCCCTCTAGATCCTTTATAAATTTAACCTAATTCACTTTTCCCAGCTCAGCGGTTCAAAGGAGGTGAGCCTATGCTTTCCCAACAGGTACAGTGTGGTATTAAGAATGAAGCCATTCGGTATATCGGAAGAAAATATGATCGGGTACATTTTAACTGCCTTACCTTTGTACGTTTGGTATATCAAAAAGTTGGGTTTACGTTGCCGCCCCTGCAACTGAACGTTACTCTGTCACAATTGAAAAACCCTCCGGTCGGATTCGTTCTGTACCTGAAGCGTAAGAATACAGAGGGTACCGGGCGATTTACCCACGTTGCCATTCTGATGGATGACATGATGTGCATCCACTGCTCATATTTCTTTGGGGGCAGTGTGGTAAAATCGAAGATTGATGAACTGTTAGATTTCTATGACTTAGCTGTAGGGGTGAAGACACATTAAAATAAGATCACATTTTCTAAGGGAGTAGAGCAATCTACTTCTTTTTTAATGACTGTTTCATAACCGCTTCGGGCACTTCCCGCGGGCGTGGAAGATATTCGAGCGGAAGAGCGCGAAAGACGTGAGCCTCGTCATGTACGGGACGTTCGCGGTCGGTTCCTGGATATGGCTCGCGTACGGGGTAGCCCTCGGAGACGTGCCGATCATCGTGAGCTTCGCGGTCGGTGTTATCGGCACGACGCTCGTGATCATCCTCGCCCTCCGGTACCGGTAGTAGGTTTTTGTGAGTAGTATATAATTGAGTCACATGATCGATGTACCAGTTCCGACAGAAGTTTCGTGGCGCACCCACGAGTACGAGCACGCCGAGCGGGAACCGTCGTGGTTCTTGGGTGTCGGTGGGGTTGCACTCATCTTGTTCATTTTCGCAATCTGGCAGGGGAGCTTCTTCTTCGCCACGTTCATCGTAATCGCGGGAGCGCTCGTCGTGTTTCTCGGTCGGAGACCTCCTCAGCTCATCGATGTGAGGGTAGGTGGAGCGGGGGTATCCGTCGCGGGGCTGGAGCTCGGGTACACAAAGCTCGAAGGTTTCTCGTTCCGTAAGCGTCCGGGGAGGCTCGATGAGCTCATCGTCTACCGGAAGCGTCAGTTCAGCCCGATCGTGCGCATGTTCATCCCAGACCGCGACGTGCCACGTGCCCGAGCAATCATGGCATCACACATCCCGGAGGTGACGCACGACGAGTCTCTCATTGAGATTTTTGCAGATTGGTTGAATTTTTAAGTTCGGTGTTCCACTCGACAAAAGGATTGTGCTAGAGCATAATCCTTTTGCGCTTAAAAACAGAAACAGAGTGCTCCCGTACACATTTTTCTCTCGAGCAGAATGGGTACTCGGGCTCCGTTCGCCCGAAATGTGAGAGTAAAATTCTTACGTTTCCGGTTCACCTGCCCTCGTCGTTCAACGGATAGGACGCAAGATTGCGGATCTTGTAATAGAGGTTCGATTCCTCTCGAGGGCACCAAAAGCAAAATCACTCTTTACGGGCGATTTTGCTTTTGGTCCGAGGAATCGAACGCCTGAGCAAAATTTTCAGCAGGAAATTTTGTGAGGCGGTGGTTAGCCCGAGTGAGCCGACGGGCGAACGAGAGGCGAGACCGATTCCTCTCCATTTTCTAACTCAAGGTATTCAGTAGTCTCACTATTCAGGCACTTCGTTGTTTCGGTACGTGCTTAAATAACGAAGCAGGGGGATAGGGTTGAAAATGTTAGGGGTTTGGGTACAATACGTACCGAGGTATGAGCTTGAACACTAAGGCGATTGTTGTACTCCTCATCGTTATCGTGACGATTGCTCTCGCGCTCGTCCTCGTACCGCTGCCCAAAGGTACCGAGTCGGTCAGCGTCCCCGACAGCTCGTTCCGTGGTCCGGTCGGAGAACCGTTCGTGAAGGGGCCCACAACCCCTCCGCCTGGTTACTAGGAATAAAATGCGGGCATGGTTTAGTGGTAGAACACGACCTTGCCAAGGTTGAGACGGGAGTTCGATTCTCCCTGCCCGCACACGAAAAAGACCCGAAGGGGTCTTTTTGTTTGCGAGCAGGAACGACGCACCTGCGTGCGTCGCGTGGAGAATCGAAGGTCGAAACGTTGTGGCGAGAATGAGTTACTCTCTTAGCCCTTCAGCGCTCCCTTCATCTCATCCACGAGGCGGGTGATCTGCATCTCACTCAGGAGCTTGCGCACGTCTCCCTTCCGGTCAAGGTCGCCGATGCGGTGTTTTGGTATGAGGTGGAAGTGCAGGTGCTTCACGGATTTTCCAGAGTTCTTCCCATTGCGGACGAGCATCGTGTAGTCATTGATCCCGTTCTTCTCGAACGTCTGCGCCGCATCGCGGAGGAGGGAAAAGATATCGGCGAGTTCGGCTGGTTTGAGCTCGAGTACCTGCTCGACGTGCCGTTTCGGAATGACGAGGAGGTGGTTCTTCGCGTACGGGGCGATCGCGTACGTGAGGTACGCTTGTTTCCGTTCGGTGATGATCCGGTTCCTGAGCGACTGCGAGCAGAAGGGGCAGGAGGTGAGCGTCTTGAGGTACTCGGGGTATCGCATCGGGCTATTTTACTTTGAAGAAGCGGTGCTTACCAACCTTCAGAATTTTTCCCTTCGCAGCTGAGGCTGGAAGTTTGGGATCCGTGACCACCTCGTCGTTGAGCTTAATAGCTCTCTGTAAAATGAGGCGTCGAGCTTCGCTGCTACTCTCCACACCAGCAGCCATTATAAGTGTGCCAATTGTCCCGGTAGTTACCGAGAGTACAGAAATGTTTGTCGGTGTTCCACGGTCAGAGAACGTTCGAACCCACTCGGCGTTCGCGGTGGCGGCTTCCTTTTCGCTGTGGTAGAGGCGCACGACCTCGTACGCGACCGAGAGTTTTGCGTCCCGGGGGTTTTCTTTTGAGATTTGTGCGAGGCTCCGCACCCGCTCCATCGGGAGCTCGGTTGAGAACTCCGCGATGGGCACGATCGCATCGTCGGGGAGCGACATGATCTTTCCGAACATATCGTTCGGCTCATCGTCGAGGTTCACGAGCCCACCCTCGCTCTTGTTCATGATCTTCTTTCCCGTCTGGGGGTTCACGAGGAGCTTCGTTGTGAGCACAAACTTCTCGCGGTTGAGGTAGTCGCGGACGAGAGAGCGTCCCGCCATCATGTTGAACGTCTGGTCCGTCCCGCCGATCTCGAGATCGACGCCGAGCGCTACCGAATCGTACCCCTGCATGAGCGGGTACATGAACTCGTGGAGTCCGACCGGTTTCCCGGCCTTGATGCGCTCTTGGAACATGTCGCGCTCAACCATCTGCTGGACGGTGAAGTGGCTCGCGAGCTGAACGATTTCTGCAAACCTCATCTTCTCGTGCCACTTCGAGTTGAAGACGACCTGCGCCGCGTTTTTTCCGGAGAACCGGACTATTTTTGAAACCTGTGATTTGAACGTCTTCAGGTTATCCTTCACCTGTTTCACGGTGAGCGGTTGCCGGGCAGCTGACTTGTCGGTTGGGTCGCCGATCCGTGCGGTGAAGTCGCCGATGAGGAGGATCACCTTGTGACCGAGATCCTGGAAGCGCTTGAGGACGAGCAGGTTCGTCGCGTGGCCGAGGTGGATGTGCGGGCCGGTCGGGTCGACGCCGAGGTAGAGCGTAATCGGTTTGCCTGATTCGAGCCGGGCGCGGAGCGCATCCCGTGATGGGTACACGGTGTCTACCGAGCGGGTGAGCACCTCTCCGATCGCGTCGTTCTTCATTGGTTTGATTATATATAAAAAACCGTCCCCCTGCCTACTGGCTCACGGGGAACGGTTCTGGGCGGACCGGTGGCTACTTCTTTGGCTTCATCACGGCATCGATGACGCCGTACTTCTCAGCTTCGGTAGGGGAGAGGTAGAAGTCGCGATCGGTGTCCTTCTCAACCTTGTCGAGCTTCTGCCCGGTGTGCTTCGAGATGATCTGGTTCAGGCGGTCTTTGATCTTCAATATCTGACGCGCGGTTATCTCGATCTCGACGGCCTGACCCTCGGCGCCACCCATCACCTGGTGGAGCATGATCTCAGCGTTCGGGAGCGCGTACCGTTTACCCTTCGCGCCCGAGGCGAGGAGCACCGCGCCCATCGAGGCGGCGATGCCGACGCAGATGGTAGAGACTGGTGCCTTCACGTGCTGTATCGTGTCGTAAATCGCGAGCCCGGCAGAGACGGACCCGCCGGGGGTGTTGACGTAGAGCTGGATTGGCTTCACTGAGTCCTCGTGCTCGAGGAGGAGGAGCTGGGCGATGACGCTGTTTGCGGTCTGGTCGTTGATGAATCCGCTCAAAAAAACGATTCGGTCTTTGAGGAGCCGTGAGTAGATGTCGTACGCCCGCTCGCCGTACGCTGATTTCTCGATGACGGTGGGTATGAGGTTCATACCTATACGTTACCGTACGGCGTGGTGGTCGTCAAAACTGAAGAACCCCTCTCATCGAGGGGTTCTGTCCGTGCTGTTCCGGACCTAATTTTCCATCACCCGAACTTCAGACGCGTCGAACTTTTCAGCGGTGCGAATGTTAGATTCGGTGCGGACGGTTACGGCGGATCCAACCTTAACGTCTTTGACGGTTACCGTTTTTGAAGACCCGTAAATCGATTCGATTGTGACGACCGTTTTTGGTGTAACCGTCGCGTAGCGGACAATCGTTTTTCGCGGTGTTCCGTCTGTGTGCGGGAGGTAGTCTTCCGGATCCCCAACCGAGAGGGCGATCGTGGCCCCGTACACGCCGGTAACCTTCGCGTTCGTAACGTTCAACACCTCGTTCGGTTTCGGGAACGCGTTCTCGACAATCGGGGCGAGCTTGTCGATCTCGCTCTGGTTTGCTTGCTTCCCTTCTTTCGTTCCGTACCAGTAGATGCCGTACGCACCCAAGATGATGACGACGGTGAGAATCGCGGGGAGGAGCTTCTTCATGGGACTATTATAGCATACAGAAAATCGCTCCCGGTTGAGGGGAGCGACGTGAATCGGTATCTGTGAGTGCTACGCTGCGATCGGGAGAACTACCGATAGCCGTTCTTCCGTACTCCGCACGGATCGCCTGAACATTTTCCGTTCGAGGAGCGTTCGGTGTGGTACGACGACTACCGCAATTCTCGGGTAACGCTTGAGGTGTTTTTCCGCTTTCTCGTACGAAGACTTTACCTGGAGCGGAAAGAACTCGTAGTTCTTGAGGATGATGAAGAAATCTATTCCGGGAAGATCGATCTGTATGAATCCGGCAATCAGTCTGCGGTTCTGGAGGTCTCGGAGCGCTTCGAAGACGACGAGTTCTGACTGTTTGCCAACCTGGTGGCTGTAGCAGGTGTGCGTGCTGGGCATACTTCCCCCTCGTTTGTGAACGGATAAGCTGAGCACATTCTCCCGCCACCGAGAACCGCAGTCAATGGTGGATAGTTTTCAGAAAATAAAAACCCCCGAGCATGTTTCGCTCAGGGGTTTATGTTAGCCGGTGGCTCTCCTTCCGAGAGAGCGTCCAGGGCGTTTTACTTCATCAATACCATCTTCACGACTCTCGTGAACCCGTTAGCCTGCATCCGACAGAGGTACGTTCCCGAGGGGAGCGAGGAGGCGTCGAACGTTTCCTCGTGTGTCCCCGCAGCCTGCACTCCGCTCGCGATAACCTTGATCTCACGTCCCAGGAGGTCGTACACGGTGAGTGTTACCTCGTGAGTTTTAGGGAGAGAGAATCGGATTTTCGTTGTCGGGTTGAACGGGTTCGGGTAGTTCTGTGAGAGCGAGAAATCGGTTGGCACGATGTTCGGATCGCCCACGACGTCTGTCACCACGTTAGCGGTAACGTGAACGGTATCGACTCCGACGCTGTGCGTGATGACGATGCACCCAGACTTCTTTCCGACCGTCGTGTACGGATTGAACAGAACGTAGAACGTCTGGCTATCTCCGGGTTCGATCGAGAAGTAGTACGGGGATTTTACAGAGAAGTAGAGGCTCGTGCTCAGGACGTCCAAGATTTCGAGCGGAATGTTTCCCGTATTTATAACACGGAACGAATCCACCTTAACCTCTTTCGGGGCGACAGACTTAAAGTCGCAGTCCCTCGGCGTGATTTTGTAAGACCTGATCGGCTTGATGTCTCCGAACCGATCGAGGGTTACAAAATTGTAGCCAGGGACATCGATCTTCTTGTACAGACCGTCCATACCATCGATGAGGATGATGCAGCTCCCCGCAGGGTTCAGCCAGTTGGCGTCCATCTTGAACCGGAGAACCATCTTCGTGATCTTGGGGAGTTGGGACTTCAGCGAGTCGATGACCCAACCGAGTGATTCCCAAATAGATCCCCTCCGGTAGTTTTCGAAACCGATTCCCCACGCGGGCAGGACCAGAGAGTCGTTGTGTGAGTAGAGGATTAGCTGAACCTTAGTTCCGAGCGAGAATACCGTTGTGTTCATCTTTGCGAGACGGAACCACAGAGAAATCCGATCGGGAGTGCTGGTTGTGTCAACATCCTTTGCGAACGAGTAGATGGCTCCACCGCTCGTCGAGTAGGCGAACGCTTGAGACTTCACCCCCTCGTACGCAGAGGTGTCACAGATGTACGAGTACGCGGAATCAATTCCCGTACCCTCAGACTTCCACAGGTACCAGCCGTTCACGGTATCTCGTGAGGTCTGTCCCGTTACCACGAGGGGCAGTAACAGAAAGAGAAAACGTAAGGTCTTCATTTGAGACCTCCTTTCGATTTAGTGAATGAGTATTGTGAGTTAGTTTTAAACCCTATTAACTGGGGGTATTATACCATAGTACGTAGGAAAAATCAAATATCCCCAGGGCGAGCAGGGAGGCGTGTGTTATACTCGAAGTAATGAGAAAAGTAGCACTCGGTCTTTCACTGGTCGCACTCCTCACGGCTTCGGGAGCGTCTGCACAAACTTGGCAGAAGCCAACCTCAGCTTTCGGACCGAACGTTCTCAACACGTCCCTCCCGATCGATTCGGGACCGCTTGAGCAGACTAAAGACGCAAAGTTAATCTTAAAGACGGTTGATTTCTCCACGCTTAGGGATACTAGGCCACTCTCTTTCGGTGTTGACCAGAAGGTGGGTACTAATAATGCCAACCTAGTCTTTGAAGCAACAGATGGAAAAACCTACTTCTACAACGCACAGGGATTCGTGTTTTCGAATACGAACGTGAGCTCGCAGGTATTGATCGGCGCTACCTCGTCGATGTACGGGGGGGATAAGCTCGAGGTTACCGGTGGGGGGGTGAACGTTAACCTGAGGAGCGGTGATGATAACACGTGGTTCTACGGGAGTGTGAACGGCGTGCGGAGGTTCGCAATCAACTGGGGAAATGCTCCGTCCGGGAGCGTGCCAGTCTTCCAGGACAAATTCGTGGGTAAGTGGAAAACTTCGATTGCCCTGAAGGCTGGAAATGTTGGAATCGGAACAGAAAGTCCTGATCCAGCCTACCGGCTCGACGTGAACGGCGCTATCAACGCGAATGAGATATACGTAGGAGGGAAGCTCCTCCAGGGCAGCGGAACCAGTATCGTCTACGGCGGCGGCACGGCCGGTCAGCTCTCGGCTTGGACGTCTCCGACAGAACTCGGTACGAGTTCTCTCCGTCAGTACTCGACCACAACACCCGGCTTCAGCGGGGTGAGCCTTCTTTCCTCGCGCCTCTACACGCTCTCTGATGGTAGCGATCCCTACTACTACATCCAATCGACGGCGTCGGATACGGGTCTCACGTTCCAGCAGTACGCGGGCGGGTTCAATTTTAAGACGGGGAAAGAGAATACGGTTGCCTCGATTGATACGAACGGTTCAGCTAAGTTCGCCGGGCGCTCGACGATCGGCACGCCGGACGGCGACTGGACCGGCCTTGAGCTCACAACGAAAGATGGCGGTGGTTTAGATACTGGTCACCGCTGGGTGTTCTATGCTGACAACGCGAAGGAAAAAACCCTCTTATCCCAGGGTCCGAACAGCTTCGCGATTTGGGAGTACGGTACCGAGAAGTGCGGAGTTACGGGCGCGGTTTGCAACTCGCGCCTCCAGATAAAAGCAGGGGGAGATACGGTACTCGTTCCGAGTGGAGGAAATGTAGGGGTTGGTTTCAATAATCCTGACACAAAATTTGGAGTTCAGGGAAACATCAAGTTAGTGAGAGAGCCTGGAGACAAAGTCAGTCCCGGTCCCGGTCCAGAGCTTATTCTTGAATCTCCATCGAATAATGTTTCTGTGAGTGCACTCACTTCGCCAGTTCAATGTGGAAGTGTGGGAAATTCATCTGGTTGTCCGGCAGATACTGCAAACGGGGATAAGGTTGCTCCGAAACTCTCATGTGACGATCTTACTGTAGGCACCCCATATACAGACGTATATCAGGGTACCGGTGATATTTACGTCTCTCAGGTTATTTCATGTAAGGCTGGTACTGCTTCGTACGCGCTCCGCACAAATAATGGAACGTTGGAATTTTGGAATGGAAGCAATGCGGCTATGAAAATTAAGCATGATGGTAAGGTTGGGATCGGAATGGATCCCGGTGCTGAATTCGATGTAAATGGATGGGTGCGTGCGTCCGGTGCTCGGTTTAATACCGCAACCGTGGATGCGGATGCAACGGTAACCGGATTGCTGACGGTGGGTGGCGGTATTATACTCACGAGTGGTAGTATTACAGGTTCTCCAAATTTTAGTGGCGGAATAACAGCACCAGCTATAACCATAAAAAATTCCAGTGGGAGAGCTGCATTTAATGGTTTAGATTGGTTACCTCACGGTAGTAAAACAGCAGTCTGTTCCATGGGACAGGGAACATCGGGGTATGCCTCGGTGAATGACGGGAGGGTGATTGTCACAGTTTGTCG
>JAYSOF010000048.1:0-6520 GCA_043723165.1 bacterium | reverse complement strand
GGTTCACGTACGTCCGTGATCACAAGCGGATATTCAAAACGGTAACGTACTTCCTCGCCGAGACGAACACCCAGGAGGTTCACATAAAACTTCTCCCCGAGGAGCACCAGGGAGAGCGTCACGATGGGTACGGCTGGTTCCCGTTCCGTTACGCGAACCGATTTGTTACCTCACCGAACCTAAAACGTCACCTGAGATCAATATATGAAAACCTCGTTCACGGAACGCGTGTTCCGCGCCGTAGCCCGAGTTCCGCGCGGGAAGGTAACCACGTACCTGGACGTAGCCAGGGTTACCGGAAACCCCAGGGCGGTCCGCGCCGTCGGGAACGCCCTCAACCGCAACCGCAACAGTAGGGTACCGTGCCACCGCGTTGTTCGCTCCGACGGATCCGTCGGAGGTTTCGCGTGGGGCACAGAAAAGAAAATTAGGATGCTCAGGGCTGAAGGGGTAGCTATCGTTCGGGAGAGGGTAGACTTGAAAAAGTTTCGGGCGCACGGAGAAAAATTGGGGTAATAAAAAACCCCGACCGTTTTAGCATATTTGCTTCGGTTCGGGGCTCTGTATCTTAATGTGCTTCAGGCAGGTCTGTTACCGGTGTTCAGTTTTCCCTTTTTTCACCGTGGGTTACTGGGGAATTCCCTTTAGGAAATTTACAAACAACACCTGAGGTTGCCTCGTGAAGCGTGGCGTCGGCACTAGCCTCGCACTCATTTATGAAACCTATGTGCGTCTACAGCAGTGTGCCGATCGGAGGTGACCCATCTGCAGCGTGGGTCTGGTCGTTCAATAATGAAAGACAAGATAGAACGATTTGTCTTTTCATCCATCCTCCTTTTCTTGCTGGGCACTCCGACGTGCTCTAGCAGATTATTATGTTTTAAAGATTCAGTGACCTATCTCCCTCGCAACGGTGAACCCTTGCGCCGTCGAGCTACCGAGGGTTTCGTGATGGTAACTCTACCCCTAAAAAATAGCAACACCCCCTCTTAGAGGGGGTGTTAATTTAGGTTTTTCTACTTCTGAACAGCCTTCACAATCTTTTTGAACACCTCGGGATGGTTCTCGGCGAGATCGGCGAGGATCTTGCGGTCGAGGAGGATGTTCGAATCTTTGAGCTGTTTGATGAACTTGCTGTACGTCGTTCCCTCTGCTCGGAGTGCTGCGTTTATCTTAACGTTCCAGAGCGTCCGGTACTCTCGCTTCTTCTCCTTGCGTCCGCGGAACATCCGGGCGAGCCCGTGGAGGAGAGCCTCCTTCGCGGCGCGTTCCTTAGATTTCCGGCCCCAACGGTAACCCTTCGTCTGTTTTAAGAGACGTTCGCGCTTCTTGTGTGCAATTGTTCCGCGTTTTACCCGGGTCATGGTTATTAGAAGCTACCGGAAACCGGTAGCTCCGTCAAGGTTTTTAGGAGAGGTGGTGCTTCAGGATTCTCGTGTGTGCGCCGAGCGTCCGGTTGTTAGCTTTCCGTCCCATCTGGGTCGAACTCTTGTTTGCCCGCGAGTGCCCGAGGCCCATCGCACGACGTACGACCTTGCCCGTCTTGGTTATCCTGATCCGCTTCAATATGCTCTTCTTGCTTTTCTTTTTCATATTTTTGGTTATTTTTTGACGATTTGGCTTATGAATCCGCGTCCTCCTGGTCGTGGTGCGAGCGTTACGTTGTGTGGCGACTTAATCATCGCGAGAAACTCTTTGAGCTTCCCCAGACCCCACTCCCTGTTTCCCTTCTCGCGGCCCCTGAGGTACACCCCGATCTCGATGTGGTGCCCAGCTGCGAGGAACTCTTCTACCTTCTTGAGCTTCACCTGGAGGTCCCCCGAAGCGGCTCGCGGCGTGATTCGCACCTGCTTCATTTCCTTTGCCTTCTGGGATGCCTTCTGCTTCTTGTCTTCCTTCTCCTTCTGGTACCGGAACTTATCGAAGCTCATGATCCGAACTACCGGTGGATTTGCCGATGCCGAAATTTCGATGAGGTCGAGTCCCTGCTCTCGGGCTGCCGTTAGCGCGACGGTGTGAGTCATGACTCCGAGGTTAGACCCGTCTTCGCCTATGACGCGAACTTCGGTGGCTACTATGTCGTTGTTTACCCTGTATTGGATACCCACATCGTACGGGAACAACCGCTCTGCGTCAACGTTATGGGGTTCTGTGAGAAATCTGCAAAAAATAGAGCGTAGCATCAGCTACGCTCTCGAACTTCGGTTCGGAACGGTCGGTCAGGCTCCCGTTTCCTCTTCTTTTTCCAGTACAATCGTGCACTTTGAGATCATGGCGACCGTAACCGCCAGACCGGAGAGTACCGGCAGCACGATGAGGAGCCCCAAGCCGACCGGCAGCATGAACTGCGCGATTTCTTCGCCGGACTCGGTCTTCACGATGATTTTTCTGGTGGTTCCAGCTTTCACCACCCTCTTAACCTCGTCCATACTTTCGGAGTCGTTTAGCGGTAAGTTCCGCGAGGCGACCCGACCCAACGATGAAGGTTTTCATTACGGTTTCCTTCCATAGGTTTAAAAAGTGGCTGTACTGTTTTTAAAACAAAATATAGAAAATGTCAATATTACGGAGGTAAAGTTAAAGCCCCGTTCGATGACGAGGCTTTGTATAAAATGTGTACTGTCGTTTCCGACAATTGGTACAGGGGTTACCCTGTTAGCTGCGTATTGATCGATGACAAAGCTTCTGGGTTCATTATACACCCCACATGTGGCGCGCAACAGGGGACCTGTGGATAACCAAACGTGAGCCCTTCGAGGAGCATATAATGGTACCCAATGGATATATTCGCTCACGGGCTATGGGGTGCGGCGGCTGCAAAGGTTCTGAACAGGAGTGTCCGTGCCTTTCAAGAGAGGCCCATTTCGCCCTGGTGGACCGGGTTCTGGGCTACGTTCCCGGACCTCCTCGCCTTCGGTCCGCTCGTCGGACTCATCATTATCAGCGTTTTAGCTGGTTCGGGCGACCTCCTCGGTTTCCATGGAGTGATTGGGTTTCTGTACGCGCTCGGACACAGCTTGGTTACCTGGGGAGCTGTAGTTCTCACGCTCTGGGTGGTAACCCGGCGTCTTCCGTGGGAGCTCATGGGCTGGCTCACCCATATTTTGATAGACATCGGGACGCACCCGGAGGGTTACTACACGACGAGGTTTATCTGGCCGGTCTCAGATTTCAGTATCGGTGGTACCTCGTGGCGGACTCCGCTCTTCATCCTCGTGAACTACGGGCTCCTCATGCTCGCGCACTACGTGCTCCGCGATCACAAAGATATCGGTGACGGGTTCCGGGCAACCTCAAAGACGAGGAAGGTGATCCTCGTCCTCCTCTTTATTTCTTTGGTTGGGGCATTGGGCAGGTAGGGGAGAGAATTTGAGTGTGGTAAGGTAATTAGGTTATGGAGGCACTCGCAGAGAACAAACGGGCAGGGTTTGACTACGAAATACTCGAGACGTTCGAGGCCGGGGTTTCCCTGCTCGGATCCGAGGTTAAGTCTGTTACAGCAAAACGGGCGGTCATTGTGGGGAGCCACGTGGTCGTGCGGGGCGGTGAGGCCTACCTCGTGGGAGCCGAGATCCCCCCGTACCAGCCGAGGAACACAAAGGAAGAGTACGATCCATCACGAACCCGAAAGCTCCTCCTGAACAAGAAAGAGCTCGCAGAGCTCGTGGGCGCGGTGTCAGCTAAGGGATTGACGATTATACCTGTAAAAATGTATAATAAAAATCGGAAGGTGAAGCTCTTAATCGGTCTCGCGCGGAGCAAGAAGAAAGCTGACAAGCGCGAAACGATTCGGAAACGCGAAGCGACGAGAGACATGAACCGTTTCCGCGTGTAGCACCTGCCGAACTTAACAACTGGGGACGCCGGGCTTCGACAGGGTACGAAATCCGTGCGGGCTGCAAGCCGAGTTGGCGAACTCGTAAAAACGCTAAACAACAATCCAGAACACTTTTGTTCGGACACCCGCTTTTGCGTTCGCGTAAGAACGGGTGACTCCTATCCCATTTGAGGAGAGGACATCGGCCCTGAGGTTCCATAGGGAATTCGCCGGTGTTATACCTGGAACTCGCCGAGCGTTGGTTGATTCCACCGCGCTCGGTTAAACAAGGAATCAAATCCGTCTCCCACAAGGGATTCTAAGCTTGTAGATTGTCCGTTCGGAGTGCCTTGGATGTGGGTTCAACTCCCACCGTCTCCACATGAACATAAAACCGCACCACCCAGGTGCGGTTTTAGTTTGTACGGAGCGGGAGTTGAATGCCGTGACGAACGGTTTATACTACGAAATACATGAGCCTCAGATCTGAAATAACTTCCGTGTTTGGTGGGATCCTTCCCCAAGGTGTTCACGCGGATGTAACGGTTCCCGAAAACGAATCGCAGGGATACTTCAGCACGAACGTAGCGTTTGGGCTCGCGAAAGAACGGAGGGTGGCGCCCATTGTGCTCGCGACCACGCTCGCAGAGTACGTAAAAACAGCTCGTCCTGATCTCATAGAGCGAGCGGAAGCTGTGAACCCCGGCTTCGTAAACATCTGGGTTACCCGAGAGGCGCTCGCGCGCGAGGTGAAGCGCGTCGTGAAGCTCGGGAAGAGCTACGGACCAGATAAGCTCCCGAAAGGCTCTCGGAAAAAAATTCAGCTCGAGTTCATCTCGGCGAACCCGACGGGCCCCCTAACGCTCGCGAACGGTCGCGGGGGATTCTTGGGTGATGCGCTCGCGAACGTGCTCGAGGCGGTCGGCCACTCGGTCGAGCGCGAGTACTACGTGAATGATACCGGCAACCAGGTTGCGACACTCGGCAAATCACTCCTCGCATCCCTCGGCCTCATTCCGGGAGAAGAGGCTTTCTACCAGGGTTCATATGTCTCCGAGTGGGCAAATGCTCACGCCGACCTCGTCCGCTCCCACGTGGGGGACCCCGTCGGTATTGGTCAGGTTGCTGCCGCTGAGTTCTTGGGTGCTATCAAAGAAGCGGTCGGGGTTAAGGCTGGTATCCGGTTCGATCGGTACACATCTGAAGAGCGCGACATCCACGAGGGGGGGTACATACCTCGAGTGCTCGAAGTGTTCAAGGCTCGGAATGTTTCGTACGAACAGGACGGAGCGCTCTGGCTCCGCACAACCGATTTTGGCGACGACAAGGATCGCGTGCTCGTGAAGCAGGATAAGCTCCCGACGTACTTCCTCGCGGACGCTGGGCACTACCTCGAAACGAAGGACCGCGGGTTCGGTGAGAAGATAAACATTTTGGGACCCGACCACTACGGGTACGTTGCGCGCATTCAGGCGGTAGCAAAGATGCTCGAGCTCGGAAGCTCGGAGGTTATCGTCACGCAGGCGGTACGCCTCATGCGGGGAGCTGATGAGGTGAAGATGTCGAAGCGGAGAGGAGAGTTTGTCACGTTCGGCGAGCTCATCGGGGAGGTCGGGAGAGATGCCGCGCGGTTTTTCTTCCTCATGACGAGCCCCGAGTCGCACATGGACTTCGACCTCGGGCTCGCCGTGGAGCGATCAACAAAGAACCCCGTGTTCTACGCGCAGTACGCGGCTGTTCGGGCGAGGGGAATCCTGAAGGCTGCGCGGAAGCCGTTCTGGATCACGGAGAAAAAACTTGCCCCGCTCTCTACCTCTGAAGATCTTGCCCTCATGCGACGCATCGCGCAGTTTCCTGATGTCATCGAAGACTCTGCAAAGGTACACCGCGTGCACCGCATCGCGCAGTACGTGCTCGAGCTCGCACACGCGTTCCACGCGTTCTACGACAAAGAGCGCGTTTCGGGAGAGCCAAAAAATATTGCCCAGGCTCGCGCGGTACTCGTCACCGCAACGCTCGTCACGCTCGAGAACGCGTTCGCAATTATGGGTGTTTCGGTCCCAGAGCGGATGTAGGAGCAGGCACGTACGTAAAAACCCCAGCGATCTTGCTAGGGTTTTTATTTTTGACCTCATGGGGAGAAGTCCCACTTATCTACCTGTACGTAGTTTGGCCTGTCTGTTCTCACCTGCATCTGTTTCCCGCGAGACAGCTCGCCGGTATCTGTCCGCCGCGCGTTGAATGCGATGTAGGCGAACTGGCTGCTCGACGAAGATGTCGGAGAGCCGTCATCTGTTCGGAGGGTGACGACTACCTCCTGAGCCTCGCCCGCGGGGATCGTGGTAACCACGTTTCCGTTCACGATTGCGGTCACCTGGTGGCTGTCACGGTTCGCGATGGTAATTTTGAAATCTTCATCGCGGCAGCTATCACAGACGAACCCGAGAGAAAAGATCCAGACGATGAGGATGTACAGTACGGATGAACGTTTCATCTCACACCTCGCTGTTAATGGGGAGTTAGCTGTCCGTACCGTAAATCTTTCATAAGTTTCAGTCAACTCTCGTGGAAACACGGTACCGTTTGGGGTACTATTGGGGTACCTATGCTACGTGGATTAAAGACATTCTCGCTCCCAGAAATCGAAGAGAAGGTGCTCGAGTTTTGGCGCTCAGCCAACGTTTTTGAACGTTCGGTAGCCCG
>JAYSOF010000047.1:0-17238 GCA_043723165.1 bacterium | reverse complement strand
GCCCGAACACGCAGAGTGCAATTGTGTTCGGGCTATGCATGTGGGATTCTAACGGCAAACGTAGCGCCCCGGAAGAGAACGATCGAGAGTATCAAAGAAAAGCTGGTGCTCTTCGCGTTCCTTACGGGTGAGTTTTCCACCAGCCATGAAACGGGTGTGAATGTCTCGCACTCTGTCTGGCAACTCTATCCGAACGGCTCCGAAGTCATCCTCGAGCGTCTGGATAACACGAGTACCACCAACTCCCGCGCTGGGTCCATCGAATTCAATCATGGTCGCGTGCTCCTCTCGGCGGTATGTGAAACAAACGTTCAGCTGTAGTAAGGAAACCACAATACGAACTTTCTGTAAATCCACAGGACGGAAACGGTAAGTGGTATAATTAACACAAAGGTCGAGCATACGAAAAATAAAACCATGAAAGCAATTCACGTAATTTCTTATCTCCTCCTCGTCATCGGCGGTTTGAACTGGTTGCTCGTAGGAGCATTCGGTTGGGACGTCGGCGTTATCTTCGGAGGTCAGGATGCACTCATCTCGCGCGTCATCTACATCTTGGTAGGTGTTTCAGCGATTGTGATGCTCGCAACCCACAAGAAGACCTGCACCGACTGTGCAGCCCCAAAGGCTCCGGTAGTAGGAATGTAGTAGCTCCTGAAACAGTTACTCCCGTAACAAAAAAAGAACTCCCCTACCGGGGCGTTCTTTTTTATCCGTACTCGTTGAACATGCAGTGGTCGCACGACCCGCACGAATCGAACTTGTACTCCTCGCCGAAGTACTGGAGGAGCATGCGTCGTCTGCACCGGCGGGCGGTACAGAAGGTTACCATCGCGTCGAGCTGAGCCTGTGCGATGGCTGCCCTGCTCGGGCTCGACTTCTGGATGAAGTACTCGTGCTTCTCGCGGTCGCGGTAGCTGAAGAAGAGGATGCAATCCGAGGGCTTCCCGTCACGGCCCGCACGGCCGGTCTCCTGGTAGTACCCCTCGATGTTCTTCGGCAGGTCGTAGTGGATGACGAATCGCACGTCAGGCTTATCGATGCCCATGCCGAATGCGATCGTGGCGGTAATGACCTGTATGTTCCCCTTCATGAAACGCTCCTGGCGCGCGGCGCGATCTTTTGCAGGGAGCCCGGCGTGGTACGCCATTGCCTCGATACCGTCCGAGAGGAGCTGCTCGGCGATGTTCTCGGCAGCTGCTCGACTGTGGCAGTACACGATCCCCGACTGGCCTGGATGGTCTTCGATGTAGTTCAGGATCTGCCCGTACGATTCCTGCTTCGGGCGAATGAAGTACCGGAGGTTCGGACGGTCGAACCCGCCGATGAACGCATCGAAATCGGTAAACTTGAGCTGAGTCGCGATATCACGTCGGACCTTGAGCGTCGCGGTCGCGGTGAGCGCGATCACGGGAACAGCGGGAAAGAAGCTCCTGATAGCCGAGAGCTTTCGGTACTCGGGACGGAAGTCGTGCCCCCACTCGGAGATGCAGTGAGCCTCGTCGATCGCGATGAGCGAGATGGAGAGCTTCTGCGCGAACCCCAAGAAGTCTGGCTTCATGAGACGCTCAGGGGCAACGTAGAGGAGCTTCACCTCGCCGTTCGTAACCTGCTCGCGTACGGCGCGTTCAGCCCGCACGCCGAGCGTGCTGTTCAGGAATGCCGCGGGGATGTCGTTCGAGGTGAGGGCGACGACCTGGTCCTGCATGAGGCTGATGAGCGGAGAGACGACGAGCGTGATGCCCGGGAGCATCATCGCGGGAAGCTGGTAGCAGAGAGACTTCCCTGCTCCGGTCGGAAGGAGGGCAAGCACGTCACGCCGTGCGAGCACGCGTGAAATAATATCCTCCTGGTGAGGGAGGAAGTGCGTGAAGCCAAAATGTTTTTTTAGTGCGTCGTGCATGTGGATCCGATTATGACCTCAGGTACCGCCTGATGGCGATGTAGCTCGAGATGATGCCGGCTCCCATGCAGAAGATGAACTGGTACGCGAGGAGCCAGAGGAACGAACCATGGAAGTACACCGAGAGGTCCATCTCGGGAATAAAGCTGTTCACGTACGGGGAAAGGAAGTTTGTGACTGGAATGAGCACGAGGAAGCTCACGACGGCAGCCATGAAGCCGTAGAGGATGCCCTCGACGATGTAGGGACCCTGGATGAACTTGTTCGAAGCGCCGACGACACGCATGATTCCAATCTGCTCACTGTTCGAGAATATCGCGAGACGAATCGTGTTGAACGTCACCATGACTGCGAGGAATGCGAGGAAGACGGTGAGGGTAATGCCGGTGTTGCGGATCGTGTCGATGAGCGAGACGAGGCGCTCGATGACAACCTGGTTCTGTGCGTACGTAATCTTCTGAACCTGGTCCTGGAGCTTTTGGTTCGTGAGGTAGTCGGCGATCGCCCCGTACTCGTGCGGATCCTTCGCCTTGATGTTGAGCGAGGCGAGGAGCGGGTTCGAGTCGAGCTCAGAGAGCGCCTGCTGGATAGCATCCTCATCGGCGTGCCGTTCTTTGAAGTTTGCGAGCGCCTGCTCTTGGGAGAGGTAGTCGACATTCTTCACCTCGTCGAGGCTCTCGAGGGAACGGCGGATCGAGAGGATCGTATCTTCTGGGACGTTCGACTTGAAGTAGACGCTGATGTCGATCTTCTCCTGAATGGAACTGATCGCGCTCTTGCCGATCACGTTGAAGATGATGAGCCCCTCGAACACGAGGGCGGCGAGGATCATGATACTGATTGTGGATACAGAGAGCCAGCCGTTCCTGAGGAAGGCTTGGAATCCGTACTTGATGATGCGAGAGAGGTTTACCATACCATGTTAGCCAATTAAGAACCTGCCGTTCGCCTCGTCGCGAGAAACCTGTCCGTCCTCGAGGGTGATGACCCGCTGACCTAGGGTGTTGACCACCTCCTTGTCGTGCGTCGCGAGGATGACGGTGCTCCCGAGCTCGTTGATCTTCGTGAGAATCCTGATGACTTCCCACGTGTTGACCGGGTCGAGGTTTCCGGTCGGCTCGTCCGCGATGATGACATCCGGACGGTTGATCATCGCGCGGGCGATCGCCACACGCTGACGTTCTCCTCCCGAGAGCTCCGCGGGGAACGACTTTACCTTATCCTTTAATCCTACCATTTCTAAAACTTGTGGGACGTACTCTAAGATTTCACGCTCCGGCTTTCCGGCGACCTCGAGCGCGAACGAGATGTTCTCGTACACGGTCTTCTTCGTGAGGAGGCGGAAGTCTTGGAACACAACGCCGATGTGCCGGCGGAACTCGGGAAGCTCAGAGGGTTTGAGCTTGTTCACCTCGTAGGAACCGAAGAAGATCTGACCCTTCGTGGGCTTCTCTTCTCCGACTAGGAGCTTCACGACGGTCGACTTCCCCGCCCCAGAACGCCCCACGATTGAGACGAACTCTCCGGGCTGGATCTTGAAGCTGACCTTATCGAGCGCCGAGGCGCCGTGCTCATACGTCTTCGTTACGTTCTGAAAAATAATCATACGGACAAAGTGAAAGGCCTGAGAGAAGCCTTGGGTGAAGTATAACAGAAAACGGGGCCGAACTCTACGTACCCTACTGGTTCAAGAGGTCTAAATTACCATCTATGACCTGTTCGGCACGAGAAATCTTCTTCCCCGTCCGGTGGTCTTTAACCTGCTGGTACGGGTGAAGCACGTACGAACGGATCTCGTTTCCCCACTCGGGGGCAACCTTCGTGCGAAGGTTATCGAGCGATGCTGCGTGCTTCTCTTCCATGGCTCGGATGAGCTTTGCCTTCAAGAGCGCGAGCGCCTTCTCCCTATTCGCAGCCTGTGAACGTTCGACGCGTGACGCTGCAACAATACCCGTCGGGAGGTGCACGACGCGGACCGCAGTCTCAACCTTGTTCACGTTCTGACCGCCCGGTCCGCCCGCGCGCGAAAAATCTACCTTGAGATCTTTTTCAGGAATTTGAAACTTCGATGATTCGAGCTGTGGAATTTCGGGAAAAACTTCGACGAGCGCGAACGAGGTATGCCGGAGCTTCTTTGCGTCGAAGGGCGAGATGCGCACGAGCCGGTGCACGCCGGACTCATCCTTCAGCCGTTCGTATGCACCCTCCCCGCGGATCTCGAGCACCCCGTCGTCCACGAGGGAACGCTTCCAGCCCTTCCGGTCGGCAAACCGCGCGTACATCTCGAGGAGCATCCGCGCCCAATCTTTTGCGTCATCCCCTCCCGCACCGGCTATAACGCCAACCGTGGCAATATTAGGATTTAAATTTCTTATCATACAAATTCATACTCGATCTTTTTACTCTTAATTTTAAAATTTAAAAAACAACAAAACTGGTAATTAAATTCTCTTTTAAACGCGGAGAGCTTGTTTATATCAGCTCTTCTCTCTATTGGATTTGCATCTTTCTTTGCTTCGATAATTAGCAGATTATTTTTAGCGCCACGAAGCTTGCGATGATGGATGATTATATCAGGAAAAACACTTTTTGCTTTTAAATCATCACCATAAGTTCGCTCGCGCCGATCAATTAACCTCTTAATATCCTCTCCATCGCGATTGTATTCGCAATCAATATTCCAACCAGGAAAAAACAAAACTAAGTGTTCCGCAAACTTATGCGTAAGCGACCTCTCATTTACACCAACCTCAAAAAGAGATTTTTCTTCAGTTAAAAAAATATTTACAGCATCCACAATTAATTTCTCTAAATTTTTCAAATTCCAAACACTAATAGTTTTTATCATTCAAACTATTCTTCTTTTTTCTTCAGAACTAAATAAACTATTCCTGTCAAAATTGCTATAACAAAAATTTGGGTATAAGTTCTAAAATTACTAATCGAATAGAATTTTTGAGGGCCAAAAGCAAAAAATAAAACTCTCCCCCCTTTACATACATAGTCCTCATATATTTCTAAAACTCTGCATTGGAGTACAGGAAATAATAGCCTCAAACAAACAAGCAGTGTTCCCAAACAAAAAATAATACCTTTTGTTTTAAATTCTTTCATTTGGAGCCACCTCCCGGATTCGAACCGGGGACCCCATCTTTACGAAAGATGTGCTCTACCAGCTGAGCTAAGGTGGCGAAAAAACAAATAGCTAACCTCAAAAATTTACAGCAAAAAGAGCCTAGAATCAAGCGCGAGGGTAAATTGGTTACAACCGAAAATACCGGTAAGACCTGAGCATCTCACACTAGACACCCTCAAACATTTCTCGATCGAGAAATGTTTGAGGGTGTGCACTGTATGTGTTAATAGGGGTTCGATAGGGGTTCGATAGGGGTTCGGGAATTGGCGGGAAAAGTAGCTAGTCCCTCATGAACGAGTTCCGCCCCAACCGAAGTCGGAGCGGAAAACGAGTAGGACGTAAGCCGGATTCTGTTTATGTGGCAATTCATCTTGGCCCTCGGTCACCCTCGGGCTCGAGCGGCACTCTCCGGTTTGACCCGGAGCACGACCTTGCACTCAGGTAAGGATTTAGCCGTTTCACTTCCGCTTTTTTATCCCTATAGCGGAACTAGACCATCAAGCTTGGGATTGGGTCCCCTCGTGCCTTTCGACAGGAGGCGTCACTGCTCGCACCTCTATCCTCACGGACGGCGGGCGTTACCCGCTACCCCTGTTCTGCTTACGCAAAACTGAGTGTCCGGACTTTCCTCCCCAATGTTTAAATTGGAGCTACCACTTGTCCTACTCTTCATATTATCCTACACAACGAAAATAAAATCAACCATCGAGCGCCTCGTTCACGAGCGCGTCTGCTACCTTGTTCTGCTCCCTGGGAATGTGGGTAAAAGAAACGCTCTTGAAACCTTGAACTAAGCTAACCGCTTCCCCGAAGAGCACCTTGAGGTTCGCGTCTTTCACCTTGTAGAGACCGGAGAGCTGCTTCACCATGAGCTCACTGTCCGCGCGGACTTCGATGTCGGTTCCGGTAGACTCGGCACCGAGCAAACCCTTAGCCTTCTTGAGTGCGAGGATGAGCGCACGGTACTCGGCGACGTTGTTCGTTGCCGTGCCGATCGTCTGCGAGTAGTGCTTATCTCCCACGACCGCGCCGATCGCGGCGGGACCGGGGTTACCCCTCGCTCCCCCATCTGTGTAGATGACGAGCTTACTTTTCATCGGAGTGTTTCTTGAGTGTCTTCCACGGGAATGGTTCAACCGACGGTAGGCTGAAACCCGCAGCGTTCGGGTGTCCACCTCCCTGCGGGAACTTAGCGGCGAGCTTCGATACATCGAAATCTCCGCGAGACCGCATCGAGAACCGCCGGATCGGCCCGTGCTCAGACCACACGATCCCGAACGGCGGGTGCTTCTTGGCCAAACGGTCCCCGACGGCTGAGATGAAGTTCGGAGAGTTCACGGCGAGCACGGTGTTCCCCATGAAGCTCACGTGGTAAGCGCTCGAGGCGATGCGCTCGACGAGGCTCTCCTTGTACCGCTCCATGACAGCACCCTCGGTGGCAATCTTCTTGAACCCGTCCGCGGAAGAAAATTTCTTCGAGAGCACACTGTACTCCTCGAAATCGAACGGGAAGAGCTCGAGGTAGCAGCTCACCGCACGGCTCTTCGGGAGGCGGAACTTCCACAGGTCGTTGTCCTCGATGTACCGGAGGAGGAGCGGAACCGGAGACCCGTGGTGGAAGTGTTCCCACGTGAGGATGGCTGCCGAGTGGCTCGTATCGAAAACGTTTTCTGAAACAGAACGGACGTCGTCTACGCTCGAGGAGTGGTGGTCGATCACGACGACACGCTTCCCCTGGTTCGCCCAATCCTGCGTGATCTCCCGCCTGAAGCTGTTATCGAGAACGTAAATTTCACGGTACCCCTCGAGTGGTGCTTCGGGGAGGGTGCGGGGTGGGACGGGAAAGTAGTCTGCTCGCGTGCCGAGCTCTCTCCAAGCCGCCCAGGCAGAACCGAACCCATCGGGACAGTTCGCGTGGTATATGACGGCGATACGTTTCATGTGTGGCCCATTATACTCCAAAAAAGAAACCGCCGGTAATTCGGCGGTTTCGTACTATAAATTCATCAGCTCTCAGTGTGCAGGAGACTCGATCCCGTTCGGATTCGGCTGGAACGAGAAGAACTCTCCTTTCAGTGGCTCAGACCCTCTGTACTTGTTTGCGGACACGGTTTGTCCGTCCTCGGTTATGCAGACTACGTGTCCTTTTTCAAACGGCGCTCCGGTTACCTGGCACGAGGTGAGGTTTCCCGGGTACGTTGGGAGAGGTTTAACCTGGGTGCGCGTGAGCGACCCCGTCACAGAGTTCTCCCTGGTTGGAAAGGTCTGTACATTCATATAGTGGCTCCTATATATGTTGCTGAATCGGTGAATTAAAAGACGCTGGTGCAGATTATGCACCTCGGGATACCGAAACGTCAATGGAGAGCTACTTGAGAGCCTCGAGCCCGGGAAGCTTTTTTCCCGCGAGGTGGAGCAGCATCGCGCTCCCGCCGGTTGAGAGGAAAATATTTTTACGCGCCGTGAGCTGAGACTCAGAGTTCGGGATGAGGTTTGCCGAGGCGATCGTCTCTCCCCCGCCCACGACGATCCGCGCAGACGACTTGAGGATTGCGCGCCACACAGCACGCGTCCCCGAGGCGAATAATTTCTTCTCGAACAGGCCCATCGGCCCGTTCCAGATTATCGTCTTCGCACCGGCTATGACCCGCGCGAACTCACGTTCGGTTTTGGGACCGATATCGAGAATTGCCCTCTTGCCTTCCCGGACATCCACGGGGAGCACCACATCACCCGAAAACGCGTACCGCTTCATGTCTTTCACGATGTCTGGCTCGTAGAGAGAGCGCCCGACGGGGATACCCTCTGCGGCGAGTATCGTGTTTGCGGCACCGCCGCCCACGAGGAAGGTATCAGCCTTACCCCACAAGCGCTCGATAACCCCGAGCTTATCGGCAGCCTTAGCACCGCCCACGATAACCACGAACGGACTCACAAAACCCTTCACGATACCCGAGAGAGTCCGAACCTCGCGGTCGAGGAGCGGACCGGCGTACGACGGGAGGAACGCGGTGATCGCACAGACCGAAGCGTTCTTGCGGTGCGAGACGGCGAACGCATCGTTCACGTAGAAGTCGGCGAGCTTCGAGAGAGCCTTCGCGAAGTTCACGTCGTTCGCCTCCTCGCCGCGGAAGAAACGGATGTTCTCGAGGAGCACCACACGGGCGGTCGAGGTGAGCGCGGTGCGGACGAGCGCCTGAACGCGATACGCCTCAACGAAGTCAACGGGCACCTTCACGCGCGTCGCGATGAGCGGGGCGAACTCTCCGAGCGAGAGCTCACTGACCTTCTTCGGAACCTTGTTCCCCGGCTTGAGGTTTCCCTCATCCACGGGGAGCGGACGGCCGCGGTGGCTCACAATCACCACCTTAACCTTGCTCCTCAGGAGGAGCTTAATGGTCGGGATGATGGCATCGAGGCGGAACATCCCAGCCGGATCGTTCGACTCGATGTTGAGATCCACGCGGAGGAGGCAGGTCTTTCCGCGGTACCGACGGAGCACGGACGCGTTCAGGGTTCTCATTGCGACCATTATACGGTTTTATAGGAAATTAAAAACTGCCTGGCAATGGAGCCGGCAGTTTTTATGAAATGAACGAAATTTACCGTTCAACCTTTCTTAGCAAGATCTGAATTCTTAATTTCAATCAGAACCGCTCTCCGGTACTGGATAAGATTAGATTCGGGAAATTCGTTAGTTTTAACCATAATCGTATCGCCGACGAGATCTAAAACCCCGAGGTTCCAGTGTCCGAGGGTCGGGTTCTGTTTGATGATGACTGCATCACCGACTGCAAAATTTTTAATGTTCGAATCCTTTACGAGAACGATGTTCCCGGTGCTCAAAATTTTTGCTTTTGCAGAAACAACAAAACGATCACCACTATTACTACCGCAACCGACGAGAAAAGCTGAAACCAAGAAAGCTAAGAAAAAAGTATAACGAAACATACAACCTCCATGTTGGTTTGTGGAATGGTTTATAGAACGTGTTTGAAAATTCTTCTGGGATAATTATAACACAATATAAAAGCATTTGTCAATATATCCCCAAACACGCCCCAATACTGCATAATTGGTATGTGGAAGCTAAAAAAGTACTTATCTTGGGCGGAGGGTTCGGCGGGCTCGCATGTGCCCTGCACCTCGGAAAAGCTATCGGGAAGGAGCACGAGGTGACGCTCCTCGATTGGAGCCTGTACCACACCTTCACCCCACTCCTCTACGAGATTGCGACGACGTCTCAAGAAACCGCAGATGACACGCACCTCAAGACCATCGTCGCCTTCCCCTTCTCCCAACTCTTGGAGGGAACGAACGTACGGTACCTGAACGCGCGGGTAGCACAGGTAGATACCGGAGCGAAAAAAGTAACGACGACGAGCGGGATACTCTCCTACGACTACCTCGTGCTCGGCCTAGGGAGCGAACCCGCGTACTTCGGGATCGATGGGCTCAAAGAGCACGCGCTCCCCATCAAGTCGTTCAACGACGCTGTGGCTATCAGGAACAAGATCGAGAAGGCTACCAAGGAACACGGGGGTGGGTCGCTCAATATCGTCATCGCGGGAGCTGGGGCTACCGGCGTCGAGTTCGCGGGAGAGATCGCCGGCTGGGTTCCGCAAATTAACAAAGGATCTGCCCAGAAGTGCGGAATCAGCATCACGCTCTTCGATGGGAACGCTTCGGTCCTCTCCCCCTTCGACCAAAACGTTCAGCAGATAGCGAGCAATCGCCTCAGTAATTTAGGCGTTAAAATAAAGACCGGGGCACGGATGAAGTTTGTTAGAGAAAATTCGATCGAATTTGCAGAGGGTTCTCCGCTCCCCTACGACATCTTAATCTGGACGGGTGGTGTGCAGGCATCTGAGGTCACAAGTTCACTCGGCTTCAAGAAAGAGGCCAAGGGTCGCATCGAAACACTCCCCACACTCGAAGCCGAGGAGAACTCCCACGTGTTCGCGCTCGGGGACAACGCCTGCTTGTACGCGCCCGACGAAAAACGCCCGACGCCGTGGATGGCCCGCCCCGCAATCATCGAGGGCAGGATCATTGCAAAAAATATCATAAATGCTCTCAAGGGAAAGAAGCATCGCGCTCAGTACAAACACCGCTCGTACCCCTACATCGTCCCCGTGGGAGGAAAGTACGCGATCGCGCGCGTGGGTTCACACACCATCTCCGGGTTCCCCGCGTGGGTGTTCAAGGGGCTCGTCGAACTGAATTACTTCCGCTCGGTCCTGCCGCTCGGGAGAGCCCTCCGCGTGTGGCTCCGTGGTCTCGCGATCTTTATCTTTAACCCCCGGCTCGGGTAGAGGGCTACCGGAGTGAGAGCGAAACAACAGAAAGACCCCTCGCGGGGTCTTTCTGTTTTAAGTTTATAAATGTCGGCGTATCCTACTTTCCCCGCCACCGAAGTGGCCAGTATCATCGGACTCAATCGATTTCACTTCTCTGTTCGGAATGGGAAGAGGTGGGTCACGAAAGAGTAAAACACCAACGATTGCTAGTATAATGCATACCTACGGATTACGCAAGCCCGTTCATGAATCAACGGAATGCGCGCTGAACTTATTAGTACTCCTCGGCTAAAACTCTTACGAGCCTTACACCTAGAGCCTATCAACCTGGTAGTCTTCCAGGAGTTCATAGTATCTAATCTTGGGAGAGGCTTCGCGCTTAGATGCTTTCAGCGCTTATCCCGTCCGAACATAGCTACCTGGCGGTTCACTTGGTAGCAAAGCCAGTAGACCAGAGGTTCGTTCATCCCGGTCCTCTCGTACTAGGGACGACTTCCCTCAAATACTTACGCCGACAGCAGATAGAGACCAACCTGTCTCACGACGGTTTGAACCCAGCTCACGTACCACTTTAATTGGCGAACAGCCAAACCCTTGGGACCTTCTCCAGCCCCGGGATGTGGTGAGCCGACATCGAGGTGCCGAGCGTCGTCGTCGATAGGGACTCTCGGACGACACCAGCCTGTTATCCCCGGAGTAACTTTTATCCGTTGTCTCCGACCTTCCTATAGAGGATCGTCGGGTCGCTAAGCTCTGCTTTCGCATCTGCGCGGCTTGTCGGCCTTGCAGTTAAGCTGACTTGTGCCTTTACACGTCCAGCGCGATGTCCATCCGCGCTAAGTCAACCTTAATAGACCCCTCCGTTACCTTTTGGGAGGGTTCCGCCCCAGAAAAACTGCCCGTCAGGCACTGTCTCGATGCTGTTTCGCAGCACCGGTTAGACAGTAACATCGTGGAAATGGGTGTTTCATTGGCGCCTCCACCATAGCCGAAACCATGGCTTCAAAGGCTACCCACTACGCTACGTACCACAACGTTACTGCCAATACCAAACTGCAGTAAAGCTTCCGGGGTCTTTTCGTCTAGCTGCCGGTACCCCGCGTCTTCACGGGAATCGCATTTTCATCGAGCTGTTTGTTGAGACAGTTCTCCAGTCGTTACGCCTTTCATGCGCTTCGGAACTTACCCGAAAAGGAATTGCGCTACTTTAACACGGTTATAGTTACCGCGGACATTGACGAGGGCTTCGGACGGTGAGCAGCACCCTTGCGGATACCACACCCATCGTTAACCTTCTCGCATCGGTCAGGCGTCACCCCCTATACATCCTCTTACGAGTTAGCAGGGAGCTGTGTTTTTGGTAAACAGTCGCCAGAGAAACTTTAGCTGCGGCCTACCTTGCGGCAGGCAAGGCTTATCCCGAAGTTACGCCTAGCTTTTTTGCCGAGTTCCTTAACAAACGATCACTCGTTCTCCTGAGGCTACTCGCCTCATCCACCTGTGGCGGTTTACGGTACGGAGCCGTACAAGCGCACCTTAGAGGGTTTTCTCGAAAGGCTCTTCCCTCGAATTGGCTCTGGTAAAACCAGAACCTTCACTCTGTGGGCGAGACACGCCACTGAAGGCAGGATCCCGGATTTGCCTGGGACCCGTCTCTCACCACCAAGAACGCCAAACCATTAAGGCGCTCGAAGTTTTTTCCTTTGTCACCCCATCGGTATCTCATGTACGGCGGGCTGGAATATTAACCAGCTATCCATCAGCTACGGCTTTCGCCATCGCCTAAGGGTCGCCTCACCCTCCGTCGATTTTCGTTGCGGAGGAAACCTTGGATTTGCGGAGATTTCGGTTTTCACGAAATTTGTGATTACTCATGCCAACATTCTCTCTTCCGTACGCTCCAGTCGTCCTCACGGATCGACCTTCACTGCATACGAAATGCTCTCCTACCACTCCTCCCAACCTGGGTCGGGAGAAATCCGCGTCTTCGGCATCAAGCTTAGCCCCGATAAATTTTCGGCGCCGCTACCCTCGAATAGTGAGTTGTTACACACTCTTTAAAGGATGGCTACCTCTGAGCCAACCTCCTATCTGTCTATGGATAACGACTACCTTTTACACTTAGCTTGAATTTGGGGGCCTTAGACGGCGATCTGGGCTGTTCCCCTTGCGACCACGGAGCTTAGCCCCCGCAGTCTGACTCGCACACTTTTAACATACGGCATTTGAAGTTTGATTGAGGGCCCGAGCTTTCGCCCTTTGACTCTCATCCAGAGCTCTACCTCCGCATGGAAACATGTACGGCTAGTCCTAAAACTATTTCGGAGAGAACCAGTTATTACCAAATTCGGTTAGCTTTTCACTCCTTACCACAATTCATCCGAGAGTGTTGAACGACTCACCGGTGCGGGCCTCCATCCGTATTTCTACGAACTTCACCCTGATCATGGCAAGCTCATTTGGTTTCGGGTCTGACCCATACTGCTAACAATTTTCTAAAACCAGTGACGCACGTTGCCGTCCGTCAGAGGTTTTAGAAAAAAGTAACGCCCTATTAAGACTCGCTTTCGCTGCGCCTCCTCTCCCTGAGGGAGATTAAACTTTGCAGCATGGATCAACTCGTTGGCTCATTCTTCAATAGGCACACGGTAGACCTTGCGGTCGTCCGTTCCTTGTAAATGGATGGTTTCAGGTATTATTTCAACGGCCTTCCGGCCTGCTTTTCACCTTTCCCTCACGGTACTAGTTCACTATCGGTCACGATACATATTTAGCCTTAGGAGATAGTACTCCCGGATTCCCTCGAAGTTGTTTGGCCTCGAGGTACTTAAGAACAAGAACGAAAGTTCATCCGCTTTCGCATACGGGGCTATCACCCGCTCTGGCCCAGCTTTCCAGCTGGTTCTGCTAGCAAATGAATTTTTAACTTTCTATCCCAAGCTTTTACGTTCCGAGAAAACTGGGAACGTAAAAGCTCAAGAAATGTCCCTGCCTTGCAACCCCAACCGCTACGATCTTGCGACCGCATGATTGGTTTAGGCTTCTCCCTATTCGCTCGCCGCTACTAAGGGAATGCTTATGTTAGTTTCTGTTCCACTGGGTACTGAGATGTTTCACTTCCCCAGGTGCGCTCCATCCGACATGACTCGGACGGTCCTCGAGGTTTACTCGAGGGGGTTTCCCCATTCGGAAATCTCCGGATCAAAGGTTACTACACACCTCCCCGAAGCTTATCGCAGTTACGTCGCGTCCTTCATCGCTGTTTCGTGCCAAGGCATCCACCATCCACTCTTAATGCGCGCACTCCGTTCATTCATTAACGGGTGGCTTGCAATCTGTAATCACGTATTAATGCTTTATACCAACAATCGTTACATTTATAAACTTGTGAAGATACGCGCTAAATGAAAAAGTCCGCCGGTTGGGCGGAGCACACCGTACTACATTCCTGGGTGGCTATCCGCCGATCGGTATGTCGTACTTAGATTTCATTACGCCCGAGCATATTACCCGTCCCCCCGCAGGGTGTCAATACCCTAAGGGGGTGCGGGGATGCGGACAGCAAAAAGCGCCCAGAAACCTATGGTTTCGGGCGCCTGCTCTCTCCTACCCATCAGGGCTAGCCGAGGTCGGCGAGGAGCACGGGTTTCCCCAGTGCGTCGCGACCAGACTTGAACCCGTACGGCTGGGTCTCGCTCGCAGTGAACGGCTCTCCGTCGCCCTGCTCGATCACGACGTGGGCCGGCTTGCCGGGTGAGACGGAAACGCGCGTGATGGTGACCGCGACGCTCCCGACCGATCCGTACACGAGTGCCGTGATCGGACACGAGTACTCTCCCGAGGTGAGCTTGCGTTCGAGCGAACGCCAGCCGGTCAGGTACTCCTGCCAGGTGCTGTTGGTTTTCATCACGCTACCCTCCTCTCTTATGAATGTGACTCTACGGACATTATACCCTCCGGAGCGTCGCCTGGATAACCGTGTGGAGGAGCTCGGGAAACCCCATCCCGGCCGCAGCCGCACCCTGCGGGATGAGGCTCGTGTCGGTCAGGCCCGGAATCGTGTTGATTTCGAGGACGAAGATCTGCCCTTCCCTGTCTACGATCATGTCGGTACGAGAAAACCCGCGAGCTCCCACCGCGCGGTGCACGCCGACGGCGGTCCGCTGGATTGCCTTGAGCGTCGGCTCGGGTAAGCGCGCCGGGGTGATCTCGCGCGCGGCACCGGACGTGTACTTCGAGTGGTAGTTGAAGAAGCGAACCGAAGGAACGATCTCGGTCGGCACGAGGGGGTACGCGCTCTCGCCCCACCCGTGGTCGAGCACTCCACATGTCACCTCAGTACCGGCAACGTAGTGCTGGATGAGCGCCTCGTTCGTAATAGAAAACACGTCATCGAGCGCAGCCTCGAGCTCTGCCGAGTCGTTCACGATCGCGACGCCGACCGAGGAACCCTGGTTATTCGGCTTCACGACGGCGGGTACGTGCGCGTACCGGAGTGCAGTCGAGAGCGTCTGCCTCCGCTTCTCTTTCCACTCGCGCTTGTGGATGAGGAACATGAGCGGGATCGCGTACCCCGAGTGGCGGAAGAGCCGGCCAGAGAGATACTTGTTCATCGCGAGCGCAGAAACCGCCGCGGAAGAGCCGGTGTACGGGATTTTCTCAGCGTCGAGGATGGACTGCACGGTACCGTCTTCTCCGTACGTTCCGTGCATGGCGATGAAGGCGATGTCTGCCCGTTTCTTCACCTCAGAAATTTCGGTATCCCACTCCCCCGTTTTTGAAACGACGACGGGAAACCCCTCGTACCGTAGAGGGTCCAAATTCGCGAGCACCGCGTTCCCACTCTTGAGCGAGACTTCGTGCTCAGATGAGGGTCCGCCCATTAAAACCGCAACACGCATCTTCACGGACTTAGTTTAGCACAGAAACTGCAAAGCTTATTACTCCCAACACTAAAGAAATAACAGCGATTCGCGTAGAAACCCTATAACCAATTTCAGAGGCATCCCAAGCCCATTTAAACCACCCCATAAAATCAGATTTTTCAAAAGTAAACCTATGCGTTTCCCCAGGATGAACTCCCAATTTGTTTCTTAAACGTTCATCTATTTTTAAACATGGCTCAGTGTCATCTGAACCCCTAAGAATTGCATAGGTTTTACTTTTAACTGCGTCGACACTAACTAAACAGATGCTTCCCTCTACAATATTCTCACCATTTTCATTCACTCTAAAATGCTCAGGTACACGAATAATGTCTTTGTAAACATCTTCCTTCAAAATTTGGCAAACTTTTAATTCCTGCATAAAGATACCTAAATTTTTTACCAATCAAATTTCTAATTTTTTTCTTTATAAAGCAAGTAAATGCCTTGCGAGCCAACCGCAATCGCTAATCCTAAAATAACCGCTGCTAGATCAGTTTTACCAATCCAGGACAATTCTTGGATTATAATCAGTCCAGCGAGAAAAACCGATGTGTAAAGTAAATTAATCATTATATAAAACTATTATTTCTTTTCAGAATAGCGGAAACAGCTTCCATCAGGTAAATCACAACGAGTATTTACAACACAATTTTTAAAATATTCAGTTGATGTCGAAATTTTTATTGTACTACTTGGAAAAGCTTCATTGGTAAGTAAATGTTTTCGAAACTCCAGTTCAAAATTACAATATTCCACAGGAGTTCTTGCTGAGACTTGTTTCTCAATTAAGGTTGAGATTTGAATATCTTCTTCATTTAAATTTTCATCGGATGTTTTATCTCTATTTGAAAATGAGGAAAGAAATAGCGGAAAAATAAAAATCACTACCAAAAACAAAATTCCTCCAAATAATCCCTTTAAAGATTTTTTCATGAGCTTGTTACCCTACTCTATTACTACCGCCGTTCCGTAGCACAAAACTTCTGTTACCCCACCCATGATATCGTTTGCATCGTACCGGACCCCTATCACGGCATTTGCTCCCATCTCCTCCGCGTGCTTCACCATCAGGTTGTAGGATTCCTCCCTCGTCTTCTCACAGAGGCTCGTGAAGAGCGAAATGTTTCCGCCGACGAGCGTCTGGAGGCTGCCACCGATGCTCCCGAAGATTGACCTCGACCGGACGGTGATCCCCTTCACCAACCCGAGGTTTTTGACCGTCTTCTTTCCGGGTAGCTCGAACGCGGTCGTAATGTTCTCGTGGTTCATACCCTGAGTATAGCACCAGGGGAACAGCAGGAAATCAGCTTCGCCTTCACTCAGCTCGGGTTAGCCACCGCCTCGCGTGGACTCGTACCGCTCACCACAAGCTCCGGCGTTCGATTCCAGGAACGAGCCGAGCAGTCGGCTCGTTCCTGCCTCCGCAAAAAACAGCGCTTTCGCGCTGCTTCTATTTGCGGGGGCAGTAGGAATCGAACCCACATTAGCGGTTTTGGAGACCGCCGTCCTACCGTTGAACGATACCCCCAACAAAACCAGTATAGCCGACGGGTGAGTTAAAAAGAAAGAGCCCCAACGGGGCTCTTTCGTTTACTTCTTCGATTCCTTGTGTGCGGTCCGGACTCGGCACCACCCGCAGTATTTCTGGAGCTCAATCTTACGCTCCACAGACTTCTTGTTCTTGCGGGTCGTGTAGTTCGTGTGCTTACAGACAGCACATCGGAGGCGAATGAGTTTATCGTTGAATTTACCCTGAGCCATAGCTGTTAAAATCTACACTAGACAGCCAAACTTGTAAATAGTGAGCCAATGGCCGGATTTGAACCGGCGACCCCCTCCTTACCATGGAGGTGCTCTACCAGCTGAGCTACATTGGCGGTGAACGCCACATAAAAGTACTACATGAGGAGCGGCGAATCAACACTCGGCTCTCCTCCCGGATAATAAAAGTGGGGTCGCACGCGTGCGACC
>JAYSOF010000046.1:0-16257 GCA_043723165.1 bacterium | reverse complement strand
ACCAGACGGCGTACCTCAAGGCGCACTACCCCGTCGAGTTTATGGCGAGCCTCTTGAACGTGTCGGGAACCGACGTCGAGCGCATCACCTTCCTCGTGGGCGAGGCGAAGCGGATGGGCATCGCGGTGCTCGCGCCAGACGTGAACCAGAGCTCACTCGACTTCACCCCGGACGGTCCGAACGTCCGCTTCGGCCTCGGTGCGGTGAAGGGTCTGGGCGAGAACATCGTCGAGGTCATCATCACCGACCGGAGCCGTGGCGGTCCGTTCACCGACCTCTCGAACTTCCTGAACCGAATCCAGAACCGAGACCTCAACAAAAAATCCCTCGAGGCACTCGTGAAGTCCGGCGCGTTCGACTCACTCGGAACCGAGCGCGGTCAGCTCCTCGCAAACCTCGACGACATGGCGGCGTTCAACCAGAACGCGCGGAAGCTCGCCGCATCGAACCAATCATCGCTCTTCGGCGGCACCGCAACCTTCATGAGCATGAAGCTCAAGCCGGGCGCGCCGGTCGCACAGCACGCGCTCCTCACGTGGGAGAAGGAGCTCCTCGGCCTCTACATCACCTCGCACCCGATGGAAACCTTCACGACAAAAATTCCGTCGGGTACCGTTCCGCTCAGCAAGATCTCGAGCATCCCGAAACAGGGCGACCGGAGCAAACGGATGACAATCGCAGGAGTCGTAACGGTCATGAAGAAGATACTCACGAAGAAGGGTCAACCGATGCTCTTCGTGACGCTCGAAGACAAAGACTCGTCCATCGAGATGCTCGTCTTCTCAGATACGCTCGAGGCGCACCCCGACCTCTGGCAAGAGCACAGGGGACTCATCGTCCGCGGAAACCTCTCGTGGAAGAACGAGGAAACGAAGTTTATCGTGAGCGATGTGAAACCGCTCTCGTAAGAAAAAATTGGTAAGTATCCCTTCTACGAGTTCAGAATATTTCTGGAGCTGAAATCAGACAAAGAGAAGGCGGAGGTCTCTGCATACCAATTTCCGAAAGCGAGGTGTTAGCAACCTAGAAATAACGTCCCGATGGGACGTTATTTTATTTTGAAAACCGATACAAAAGGAGCGTGCAAAATAGATTCAGTTCTCGTATAATCCCCATATGGAACAGAACCTGGAACCCCTCCGCCACTCGCTCGCCCACCTGCTCGGTGCCGCGGTAGAAGAGCTCTACCCTGGCGTACGGCGCACGATTGGCCCAGCCATCGATAACGGTTTCTACTACGACTTCGATTTCTCCGCCTCTGCAAAAGCGCCCGGAGCGGACGACCTCCCCGCGATAGAGGCAAAGATGAAAGAGATCCTCCCCTCCTGGAAAACCTTCGAGCGGACTGAGGTGACACCCGACGAAGCAAAGAAAAAGTTTGCCGACAACAAGTACAAGATTGAGCTCATCGATGAGTTCTCTACCTCGGGCGACAAGCTCACGTTCTACACGTCGGGCACGTTCACCGACCTCTGCCGGGGCGGACACTCCGAGGGGCTCAACACGATCGACCCAGGTTCATTCAAGCTCCACAAGCTCGCGGGCTCCTACTGGCGCGGAGACGAGAAGCGCGACCAGCTCACCCGCATCTACGGGCTCGCATTCAGCTCTAAGGCTGAGCTCGAGGCGTACCTAACCATGCTCGAGGAGGCAAAGGCTCGCGACCACCGGAAGCTCGGCGTAGAGCTCGACCTCTTCACCTTCTCTCCGCTCGTAGGCGCCGGGTTGCCGCTCTGGACGCCCAAGGGCACCATCCTCCGCGAGGAGCTCAACGCGTTCGTCTGGGAGCTCAGGAAGGCCCACGGGTACGAGCGGGTGACCATTCCGCACATCACGAAGCGCGACCTCTACGAAACGTCCGGCCACTGGCAGAAGTTCACGAACGAGCTCTTCAAAATTTCGACGCGCGAGGGTAAGGAGTATGCGCTCAAGCCGATGAACTGCCCGCACCACACCCAGATCTTCGCGCACCTCCCGCGGAGCTACCGTGACATGCCGCAGCGGTATGCAGAAACGACGATGGTATACCGCGATGAGCAGTCCGGAGAGCTGGGCGGTCTCACCCGCGTGCTCTCGATCACCCAGGACGATGCCCACGTCTTCTGCCGTCACTCCCAGATAGAGGGAGAGTTCAACGCGATCTGGAACATCATCGACACGTTCTACCGCACGTTCGGGTTCGAGCTCCGCGTCCGCCTCTCGTTCCACGATGGGAAGGAACCCCAGAAGTACCTCGGCACGCCAGAAATTTGGGCAAAGGCAGAAGCAACGCTCGAGGCTATCGCGAAAGCGCACGGCACCGAGTACTTCGTGGCACCCGGCGAAGCAGCCATGTACGGACCGAAGCTCGACTTCATGGCGAAGGACTCGCTCGGCCGCGAGCACCAGGTGGCGACCATCCAGCTCGACATGAACCTCCCAGAGCGCTTCGACCTCTCGTGCGTGAACGAGGAGGGAAAGAACGAGCGGATCGTGATGATCCACTGCGCGGTCATGGGTTCCATCGAACGCTTCTCGGCGGTCTTGATCGAGCACCTCGCGGGATTGTTCCCCGTCTGGCTCTCACCGGTGCAGGTAATGATCGTCCCGATCGCCGAACGGCACGGAGAGTACGCGGAGTCGGTACGCGCGAAGCTCATCGGGGCAGGGATGCGCGCCCAAATCCTCCCCGCGACCGAAACGCTCGGTAAGCGGGTACGCGAGGCAGAGATGCAAAAGACGCCGTTCGTGCTCGTCGTGGGCGACAAAGAGGCTGAAGCGGGAGCCGTCGCCATCCGAACGCGCGGATCGAAAGAGTCGGTGACGAAACCTCTCGAGGAGTTCCTCGAAACTACGAGGGTCGCGGTTAAAAACCGAGAACGCTAAGAATGAAAAAACTCGTCCATGGGGACGAGTTTTTCGATGATGGTAGACTAACCGTTTGAGCTCAACCAATCGATGCCGTCTTGCACGTAGGATTTCTCCTGTTCGACGCGACGAGCAAATTCGTGAACTGCATCAACTGCCACCTTTGCGAGGAACGCAAATATGAGGAACGAGCTTCCTACCTCAACTGCTTTTTTCATACGGACTCCGTTATGTTAAAAAGGTTGATGGCTACTGCTACTTACAGTATACCAAACGCTGTTAATAGTATACAACATATTATATGGAAAAGTCAAGGTCACTCATTGCAGTCGTAGGACCCACCGCGAGCGGGAAGAGTTCGCTCGCGATTGCGATTGCGAAGAAGCTAAACGGCGAGGTTGTATCGGCTGATTCCCGACAGGTTTACCGCGGGATGGATATCGGAACCGGGAAGGTTACGAAACGCGAAACGCGCGGTATCCCCCACCACCTCTTAGACATTGCGAACCCGAAACGGGTGTTTACGGTAGCTGAGTACGTACCCCTCGCGAAACGCTCGATTGAAAAGGTGTGGGCGAAGGGAAAGCTCCCGATCGTCTGCGGCGGAACGGGGTTCTACATCGACGCGCTCATCCTCGGGACCTCAATACCTGACGTCCCACCGAACCCGGAGCTCCGCGAACGGCTCAAGAAAGTTCCCGTAGGTGAGCTCTACGCGATGCTCAAAAAGTTAGACCCGCGGAGAGCAGAGACGATCGACGCGAAGAACCCCGTACGGATCATCCGCGCGATCGAAATCGTAGACGCGCTGGGGAGCGTCCCGAAGTTAACAAACGAACCGATCGGTGGGCAGGTGCTCTGGGTTGGGATTCACCGGAACTCAGACCAGCTGAAACACCTCATCAGGGTGCGTCTCGAGGCACGGCTCAAGGCTGGGCTCCTCGCTGAGGTGAAGAACCTACACGGGAGCGGGCTCTCGTGGAAGCGCATGGGAGAGCTCGGGCTCGAGTACCGGTTTGCTGCACAGCACCTCACGGGAAAAATTTCAAAGAAAGAGTTTGTGAAACAGCTCGCACACGCCATAGAGCAGTACGCGAAACGGCAGGTTACCTGGTTCAAGAAGAACCACGAAATTCACTGGGTAAAAAATGAGCGGGGTACACTCGCACTCATCAAAAAGTTTCTGGGTAAAAAATAAATCCGACCACCCCTCACGAGGAGGTGAGATTCGGGCATCGCCCCCGAGACACCTCCGCCTCGCTACGCGAGCTCTTCTAAAACAATCCTGCGAAGGTCGTCTGGGCTAGCTTGCCCCTTCGTCTTTGCCATCCCCTGCCCCACGAGGAACTGAACGGCGTTTGCCTTCCCCGCACGGAAATCAGCGATAGCCTTTGGGTTTACTGCGATGACAGCTTTCGCAACTTCGCGGAGCGCTCCGTCGTCACTCACGATCGCAATGTTCCCATCCTCCATGAGCTCTTCGGGGTCGGTTCCCGTATCAGCCATTTTAGGGAGCAGATCTTTTGCGAGGCGGCTCGAGAGCTTTCCGTCTGCGATGAACGCAACGAGGCGAGCCAAGTGCTGCGGCTTAATCTTTAGCTCGGCAATAGAGATACCGCGCGTGTTCATGAGCCCACGGATATCAGACGTGAGGTAGTTCACGAGCCCCTGGGTATCGGTGCCCGGACGGTACGCCGCAAGTTCAGAAACAGACGCTTCGAAGTAATCAGAGAGCGGACGGTTGTCCGCGAACGTCTCCGCGGTCTTCCGATCCATTCCGTACTGCACGGTGAGCCGTATGCGCTTCGCCTCGGGGAGTTCGGGAAGTGACGCTTCGAGCTCGTGCAGGTTCCAGGAGCCCATATCGAGTGGAGGGAGGTCGGGCTCTGGGAAGTAGCGGTAATCGTGGGCAGACTCCTTGCTCCGCTGGCTCACCGTCATACCGCGCACCTCATCCCACCCGCGCGTTTCCTGGATGACCGTTCCCCCGCTCTCGAGCACGGACTCCTGCCGGTCGAGCTCGTACGCAATTGCAGAACCGACCGCGCGGAACGAGTTGATGTTTTTCACCTCTACCTTCGTCCCCCACTCGTCGGTCTCGTTCTTACGAACAGAGATGTTTGCCTCGACGCGCATCTGACCCTTCTCCATATCGGCATCTGAAACACCGAGGTACCGGAGGATGAGCCGGAGCTCACCTGCGAACGCCATAGCCTCTTCAGCCGTCTTCACGTCTGGCTCGGTGACGAGCTCCATGAGGGGAACGCCCGCACGGTTAAAATCAACGTACGTCGAATCGGATCCCGCTTCGGGCTGACCCGGGAGGGCGTGGAGGAGGCGTCCGGTGTCCTCCTCAAGGTGCACGCGCCGGATACGGATCCCCTTCAGGATTCCACCCGAGACGAGCGGTTCATCGTTCTGTGTAACCTGATACCCCTTCGGGAGGTCTGGATAGAAGTAGCTCTTGCGATCGAAGTGGGAACGCGAGGCAATCGTGCCACCGACCGCGTACCCGAGGCGGATAACTGATGCGACAGCATCCCGGTTGATCGTAGGGAGTACACCGGGGTGAGCTAAGCAGATCGGGCAAACGTTCACATTCGGCTTCTCATCGTCGGGGTTGTTCCTGCACGAACAGAACATCTTCGTGTTCGTTTTGAGCTCTACGTGAATTTCTAATCCGATGGTAGGCAGGTACATACGCGTTCCGATTTCAGAGGAATCGTAACATAAAAAATAAGCCCCGGTAAGGGCTTATCTGCAGGGTGAACGATTGGGTTCACGGAGCGGTAGGTAGGAGAGAAATCTTTGAAATGGCCTGCTCGAACACTTGATCGGCGGACTGTTCAGCATCGAGGATGATGAACGGGTACTTGTACCGGGGATCCTTGTGCGAGACGTGCTTGAAGCGCGCAATAGCCCGATCGTACTCTCTGACGAGCTCCTTCATCTGGTCGAGCTTCTGTTCGTACATATCGAGGATCTTTCCGGATGCCTTCTGGCGCTCGAATGCGGTTTTTGCAGAAACCTTCAGGATGAACACGAACCCGGGACGTACGTACGCGGGACCCAGGAGCGGGTACTGCCACCGTCCGAGAAAGTCCGTCGTAGAGCCCGTCTTCATCCGGTAGTGGATGTCGGTCGAGAGCTCGTAGCGATCCATGAGAATCCACGTTCCGCTCGCATCTGCTGGCCCGACGGTTTCCGTTAGGTGGAACCACCGGTCGGCGATGAAGAGGAGCTGGCGATCGAGCTCGGTGAGTTTCCTCCGGTTGATGATTTTCCCCACCGTCTCACTGAAACGGAGCTGGAAGGGCTTCCGCTGGTGGATGAGAACCTCATCGCTATCTTCGCCGACGCAGAGCGCGCGGGCAGAAGACCGAACCTTCTCAATGTCTTCATCGGTCAGCTCGTTCCGCTCGATGAGTTTGCGAATCGCGATGCCGAGGTAGTTGAGACGGGTCTCCGCCTTCGTTGGTTCTGCAGTCTCGATGAGCTTAATCTCGCGTCGTTTGAATTCGGCGACGATGCGTTCGTGGAGCGTCGTCTTTCCGGACCCAGAAGGTCCCTCTATGACGATCAGTTTTCCGTTTCCGTTCATAGGTTTTTTCCTTTCCCTTGTGTGATTAAAACAGCTGACCGGATTATGTCAGCTCGAAACCTGTACGTCAATAAAAAAGACCCCTCTCGGGGTCTTTCTGGCGGTTAGTCTACTATCTCTATGCCCATGTTCCGGGCGCTCCCAGCAATGATCTTCATTGCGGCGTCCACGTTCTCAGTGTTCAGGTCCACCATCTTCTTCTCGGCGATCTCGCGGAGCTGAGCGGTCGTAACCTTCCCTACCTTCTGTTTGTGCGGGACACCGGATCCCTTCGCTACGCCGGCAGCCTTCCTCAAGAGCGCTGATGCGGGAGGAGTCTTGAGCTTGAACTCGAAGCTCCGGTCCTCGTAGATGGTGATTTCTGCGGGGATGATGTCACCCAAGAGCTCCTGCGTAGCAGCGTTAAACTGCTGGCAGAACTGCTGGATGTTCACGCCGTGCTGACCGAGAGCCGGTCCGATCGGAGGAGCCGGGTTTGCCTTCCCAGCTTCGATTTGGAGTTTGAGGTTCGCTTTGATAGGTTTTGCCATGTTTATACTTTTTGTATTTGGAGAGAGTCGAGCTCGAGGATGGTATCGCGTCCGAAGATGGGGATGAGCACCTTAACCTTGCCGTGCTCCTCATCAACCTCAGAAACCTTACCCTCTTGATCCTTGAAGGGACCGTCCGTAATTTTTACCAGATCGTTCGGTCGTACGTCAACATTGAACTTCGTCTCCCCCTCGCCCATGCGGGACAGGAGCCCCTTCACCTCCTCTTCGGAGAGCGGGGTCGGGGTAGTCGTGTCGGACCCGACGAAACCTGTGACGCGGGGTGTATTCCGAACGACAGACCACGAGTCGTGATCGAGCACCATGTCAACGATCACGTACCCGGGGAAAATCTTCTCCTCGGTCTTGTGCCGCTTTCCAGACTTCACCTTAATCTTCACCTCCTTCGGCACGACGACGTTGAAAATCTTGTCCGACATCATGAGGGACTCAACGCGCTGCTTGAGGTAGCGGGCGACGGCATCCTCGTACCCGGAGTACGTGTGGATGGCGTACCAGCGACGTTCCCCGCGCTTATCAGTGCCTGTTTTAGGTGCGGTTTGCATAAGGTTTTTACTCGATGACGCGCTCCAATCCCCTCACGAACCCGAAGTCGAGCGCTCCGAGAAACACAGCGAGGATGAGCGAGAGTGCGATAACGAACACGGTGTACCGTACCGTCTCTTCGCGCGTTGGCCAATTCACCCGCTTGAGCTCCTGACGAGAATCTTCAATGAAGGCTTTTATGCGGTCCATGCAGGAAAAATGCTACCACGTACGGGGGTTCAGACGCAAGGAGCCCCGGGTACGGGTTTACGCATCGAGGTTCTTTACGGTAGCGGCGTGAGCCTGGATGAAGTTCTTCCTGGGTTCAACGGCTTCTCCCATCAAGATGTCGAACATCCGGTCGGCCTCTTCGGCGTCAGCTACGATGACCTGCTTCAAGAGGCGGGTTTCCGGGTTCATGGTGGTCTCCCAGAGCTGTTCGGGGTTCATTTCACCGAGACCCTTGTAGCGCTGGATCGAAGCCTCCCCCTTCATCTCCTTGATGACGAGGTCGCGCTCCGCCTCGTCGTACGCGTACCGAACGTCCTTTCCGCGCTGGAGCCGGTAGAGCGGCGGCTGGGCGATGTACACGAAGCCACCAGAAATGATCTGCGGGAAGTAGCGGTAGAAGAGCGTGAGGAGGAGCGTGCGGATGTGAGCACCGTCAACGTCAGCATCACTCATGAGGATGACCTTGTGGTACCTGAGCTTCGAGATGTCGAACTGCTCAGAGATCGCCGTACCGAGGGCGATGACGAGCGCACGGATCTCTTTGTTCGCGAGCATTTTGTCGATGCGCGCCCGTTCGACGTTCAGCACCTTTCCGCGGAGCGGGAGGATCGCCTGAATCCGACGGTCGCGGCCCTGCTTACAAGAACCTCCTGCAGAATCTCCCTCGACGATGAAGAGCTCAGACTCTTCAGCCTTCCTCGAGCTGCAGTCGGCGAGCTTGCCGGGGAGGGTGAGACCTTCGAGTGCGCCCTTCCTGAGAACAGTGTCCTTCGCAGCCTTAGCCGCCTTGCGGGCCTTCGCGGCGATGATGTTCTTTTCGATAATCCGGCGAGCATCGGCACCGTACCGCTCGAGGAACTCCTTGAGCGCGTCTGCGACGACAGCCTCAACGGCGGGACGAGCCTCGGGGTTTCCGAGACGACCCTTCGTCTGACCCTCGAACTGCGGTTCCCTGATGCGAATTGAAATGGCGGCGACGAGACCCTCGCGGATATCGTCTCCGGTCAGGTTCTCGTCAGACTCCTTGATGTACCCCTCCTTACGACCGAAGTCGTTGAGTGTCCTCGTGAGGGCGGCCCGGAAACCGGTGAGGTGCATACCACCGTCGATGGTGTTGATGTTGTTCACGAAGCTCATCTCCTTGCTCTCGACGTCGTCGACGTAGCGGAACGCGGTCTCCACCTCGATCTCATCGTTCGACTTCTTAACGTAGAAGGTCGTGTCGTGAACCGGGCGTGAGGTACCGACGAGGTACTCGATGAAGCTCTTCAGTCCCCCCTCAAAGTAGAACCCGAAGCGGACGGGAGATTCCCCGCGGAGGTCAGCAAACTCCATCCGGACACCGGGGGTGAGGTACGCCTGCTGGCGGAGGCGCTCGATGACGCGACGCGCATCGAACTCGATGGTCGAAAAAATAGAAGCGTCAGGAGTGAACGTAATCTTCGTGCCCGTCCGGTCTGACTTACCGCCCTTCTTCACCTGGTACTTCGGAACGCCGATCGCATACTCCTGGATGAACGAGGCACCGTCACGCTCAACCTCAGCCTTGAGGTACGTCGAGAGAGCGTTCACGACCGAGAGACCTACGCCGTGGAGACCTCCGGAAACCTTGTACCCCTCCCCGCCGAACTTACCTCCCGCGTGGAGCACGGTGAGCGCGGTCTCGAGCGCTGACTTCTTCGTCTTCGAGTGGATACCGGTTGGGATACCACGGCCGTCGTCGGTCACCGCTACCGTGTTGCCGGGCAGTATCTCAACTGAGATGCGCTTCGCGTAACCACCCATCGCTTCATCGATGGAGTTATCTATGATTTCCCAGATGAGGTGGTGGAGGCCATCGGGTCCGGTGGAACCGATGTACATTCCGGGTCGCTTCCGAACCGGGTCGAGACCTTCGAGGATGATTATATCTTCAGCGCCGTAAGAGGAGGTTTTTTTATCAGCCATAAGGAAAGAAAATGGAGCCCGAAAGCTTCAAAACTTCCCCCTCATACTACCAAAAATAGACGCTACCCACAAGCCGAAAAAAGCCTTACAGGGCGTTGCGTTTTAAGCTCCTCACGAGCCACCAACCGAGGAGCGCTACGGCGATGATTCCGAACCCAACAAAAATCCATGAGGTGAACGCCGAGAGAGAGTCAGAGTACGTGAGGTAGGCCTCTCCGAGCGACCAACCGAGGAGCCCCATGACGAACGCACGAACCATAGAACCGAACAAAGAGAGGATAAAAAAGTTGCGTGGCGGGTACTTTATTGCACCGCACCCGGCAGAGATGAGCACGTGCGGAACGATCGGGATCGAACGGAGCCCGAAGATCGTCACCTCGTCCCAGTAGCTCTGGCGGAAGCGACCCTTGAAGCGCTCTACGTCGGCCCACGAAATGCCGAGCCACTTACCCCACGCCCTGATTGCGGGTTCACCGCCCAGGTACGCGAGTGCGTAGACGAACATCGAACCGAGCGCGAGGCCAATTCCGCCCGGTATCACGATCTTGTAGATAGCATCGACGAAAACCTCAGAGAACGGTGCCGCTGCGGGGAGGAGGAAGAACCCCGCGGCGAGGAGTATGAACGATGACGGGATGGGAACGAAGATCTCCTCGATGACGGAGATCACGAAAACGCCCAGGGCTCCGTACTCAGCGATGAACGGAGAGAGGCGGATGATGAGTTCGTGAATGATCCCGTCCATGTTTATAAGTATAACGAGGAACTAACTGATTTGATACAAAGTGTCCGCGGTTCACAATTCCAGAAACCACCACGCGCAGGCGTGGTGGTTTTGTAACTACTCCGTAGCTCCAAGGGGAATAGGCTTCGACTAAAGCTTTGCCGTCGCAAAGCTTTGTCTAGCCACCGCCTCGCGGTGCAGTCTGCTGACCGCACATCGCTCCGGCGTTCAATTCCAGAAACCACCACGCGCAGGCGTGGTGGTTTTGTAACTACTCCGTAGCTCCAAGGGGAATTGAACCCCTGTTTACGCCGTGAGAGGGCGTCGTCCTACCACTAGACGATGGAGCCAATAAGCTTCTCAATAGCAAGCCGTTTCTTCCATGACTTTACCTGTAACTCACGTGAATGAGCTTCACCTCGCGTAGAGAACGGTTCACTGTAAACTAACTTCCACGGACGGTACGGCTCAGTTGACTTTACCTCACCACGATTATGTTTCGCAAGCCGTTCCTGAATATTTTCAGTAGAACCTACGTAGTATCTTCCGTTCTTCAGTGATTCGAGAACATAAAACGTGTATATCATCGAAAACCACTAGTCCCGATTCTTTCTCCGCTCTCTGGAAGTAAAGAATCGAGGATCAACGATTGCTCAAACCCGAAACATCGGGTGAGCAATCGGGAACGATGGAGCCCAAAATTGCTTAAAAATGTTACCCGTAAAGACCCGGACGCGCAAGCCACTCGGGGTTCTGGCGAACGAGCACCTCGGGAGCGAGCTCCGGGTGGAGCATCACCTCGTGGACAACCTTCTCGAGGCGGACACCCTGGGAACCCTTCACGATAACCACGTCCCCCTTACCGATGCGCTCCTGGAGCGCCTTCCCTGCTCCCCGAATATCCATCACGTGGATTACGTCCTGCTTCCGCATCCCCGCCTTCACCGCCGACTCTGCGATGAACTTTCCGCGGAGCCCGACCGCGATGAGCAGGTCGAGGCACTTCGCCGCCTGCTTACCCACGCTCTCGTGCTCGCGGAGCGTGTAGGTCCCGATTTCGAGCATGTCACCCAAGACGCCGATCCGGCGCTTCGCGGCGAGGTGCTTCATGGTATCGAGTGCCTCGCGGACAGCGATCGGCGAAGCGTTGTACGTATCGTCGATGATGACCGACCCCTTGATGCCCGGGATGACCCGCATGCGCGCGAGCGGGGGTTCGTAGTTCCGCGCGAGCGCCTCCCCGATCTCCACGAGGTGCATACCGAAGAGGAGCCCGACCGACGTCGCGGCTGCAGCGGCGTACCCCTGTGCCCGACCCAGGGCACCGGGGATCGTGACGGGAACGATGTTCCCGCTGTGGATGAGCTTGAAGTTAACCCCGCCCACCCCGCTGTCTTCGATTCGGCTCGAGAACGCCGCGACGCGCACCTGGGCCCCCTCGTCGAACCCGTAGGTCACTACCTGAGCCCGCGTCCCCTCCCGCGCGCTCAAGACGAGCGCGTCATCAGAGTTCAAGATGGCAAACCCGGTCGTGGGCAGTTGGTACACGAGCTTCGCTTTTTCGCGGAGGATTGCCTCGGGTCCGGAGAAGAACTCGACGTGGACCGGGGTCTGCCCGATTGCGGTGATGACCCCGATGTGCGGACGTGCGATCGAGAGGAGGTACGTCATGTCACCGGGGTGATCTACCCCGTACTCGAGGACGAGCACCTCTGGGTACTCTGAATCACGGACCATGAGACGGAAAATTCCCCGTAAGATGACGTAGAGCCAAAACCTCACCCCGCCGGTACAGTCCCAATCGCCAAGGATGGTGAGCGGGAGCCCGAGCTCGTTGTTGAAGCTCTTCGAGGGAGCCCGGACAGAACGGACCCGTGAGATGACCGCACGGACCGCCTCTTTCGTTGAGGTCTTCCCGACGCTCCCCGTGATGCCGATGATTGCCGGCTTGTAGCGCAGGATGGTAGCCCGCGCGAGGAAGCGGAGGAGAGTTCGGAGTGCACGGTGGAGGAGGTTCTTCATGGGATACCAATGCTACGTTTTCGGTGCGCTCGTGTCGAGGTCTCGATCGGGAGGAATCTGGTAGTAGTTGATGACGAACTGGGCGAGATCGTGGAAGGCGGGAACAACCGTCTGACCGGCGAGCGGCTTGTTCGGACGCTCGAGTTTCAGGAGGAGTACAACCTTCGGATCGCTCGCGGGGAAGATGCCGACATAGCTGTGAATCACGTTCTCCTTGTCGTACCCACCCTTCACGGGAATGTAGGCGGTACCCGTCTTACCGGCTATCCGGTAGTGCGGGATAGCGGCGATGATGTTCTTCTGGACGGCTGACTCCATCATGCCGAGCACCTTGCGCGTCGTGTCCCCCTCAGCAACCCGGCGCACGACCTCAGGCTTCGTGCCGAGGGTGATGTACGGTTTCATGAGAAGCCCCCCGTTCGCGACCGCTGAGTACGCGGTGATGAGCTGGAGCGGGGTTACCGAAACACCCTGCCCGTACGATGCGGTTGCGTAGTCAACCATGCGTGCATCCTTGCGCTCGAGGTTCCGCACGCTCCCCGAGACCTCATCGGGGAGATCAACGGCCGTCTTATCCCCGAACCCGAAACGCTTGAGGTACTCGTAGAATGTCTTCGCCCCCGTCTTCTGCTCGGCGAAGATCGCGCCGGTGTTCACAGAATCCTCGATGACGCCGGTCATAGAAATCTTCCCGTGTGCCTTGAGGTCCCAGTTCCGGATCGTCATGCCGTTCAGGGTGATGCTCCCCGTGTCGACGTACGTCGTGTCGGGGGTAATAGCACCCGAATCGATGCCGGCGGTCATCGTGAGCGGTTTGAAAACAGATCCCGGCTCGTACACGTACTGGACCGCAGGGTTCATAAAGGTCGAAATGGGAGAATCTGAGTAGTGGTTCGGATCGAAGTCGGGGTTGCTCGCCATGGCGAGGATCGCACCGGTCTTCGGGTCCTGGATGAGGATGCTCCCGCCGGACGCGTGGTGGTCGCGGACGAGCGTAGCGAGCTCAGCCTCCGCCTCTTCCTGGAGGTTCCGGTCGAGCGTGAGGCGAACCTCGGAACCAGACGCGAGCGTTTCGTTCCGAAGCTTCTCGATACCGTAGATGCCGGCCGGCTCGGGGCTCTGATCGTTCTTGCCGACGAACCCGAGCACCTGCGACGCACGACGCTTCGACGGGTACGAGCGGTACTGCTCCGTATCGGTGTAGATTCCGATCACGTTCAGGTTACGGACCTTTGAGACAACGTCATCGCTCGCCTGCTCGACGAGGAGCCTGAACTTACTCGTCGGGTTGTTGATGGCTTTCAAGAGCTTTGCCTCATCCCAGCCGATGATGGGCGCGAGCGCCCGCGAGGTAGACGCGGGATTGTTGATGTCCTTCGGCACCGCGTACACCACTGGCGCATCGCTGTTCATCGCGACGGGGATGGAGTTCCCGAACTTGTCGGTCACGAGGATCTGCCCGCGTCGCAGGTTGAGCTGGTCACGAGCTTCCTTCTGCGCGCTCGCACGGTCGAAGTAGTAATCGCTCTGCTCGATCTGTACCCGGTACAATTTAAACGCAACAACCCCGAAGAGGAGGCTGAAGATTAATGCGAGGAATATGAACCGTGCCGGATGCATTACGTTGTGAGCGTTTTTCTCAGTTAGTGTTTACGGTTAGGTACGCCGGCCGTTTTTCGAGAACGAGCCCCCGTTCGGTAGCGAGCGCCTGGAGCGCCTCGGGATCGAGGGTTCCGTAGAGGACGTTCTTGAGGTTCGCGTTGCTCGTCTCGAGCGTCACAATTTCTTTCTTTAAGTTATCGGCCGCGAAATGGGCATTCACAAACGTGTTGTATTCAAATATGAAGATGAGCCCGCCACCGATCATGACCGCGAACAGGAATATGAAGAACCGTGCGGTTGAGGTGTGCTTGTGGGGTTGGATGATGGTCATCGGTTTTCAGTTTTGGTTTTAAGAGAATGTGATGGCACGGAGCTTTGCCGATCGGCTGCGGGGGTTCACCGAAACCTCTTCGTCTCCTGGAGCTACCGGCTTCTTGGTAACGAGGGTTGCTGATCCTCCCTGCGCGAGTGCCCTGAACGACTCTTTGACGGCACGATCCTCGAGCGAGTGGAAGCTTATGATCGCTACGGTTCCGCCCGGCGCCATGATGTCTCCGAGTGAACCCAAGATCTTTCCGAGCTCTCCCAGCTCATCGTTCACGTAGATGCGGAGCGCTTGGAAAGTCTTCGTCGCGGGGTGAACCCGGCCCACGCCACCCAGGATGAGCTCGATGATTCGGGTGAGCTCGTCGGTCGTGGTGATCTTCCGCTTCCGCCGAGTCTCGACGATTGCTTTCGCGATCCGCCGGGAGTGGCGTTCGTCTCCGTACTCGAAGACGATGCGGGCGAGCTCAGCTTCGGGGAGGCCGTTTACTACATCAGCCGCCGTTGCTCCCCCGCTCCGGTCGTACCGCATATCGAGCGGTCCGGTTCGGGAAAAGCTCATGCCGCGCGTCGCGTCATCAATCTGGATTGATGAGAACCCGAGGTCGAGGAGCAGTCCGTTGAGCTTCGGGAGGCCGAGCTCTCGGATGAGGTTCGGTATCAGGGCGTAGCTCGCACGTCGAGCGTGGAGGTTCGGTCGGTTACCGAACGTTTCGGTGAACCGGTCGACCGCCGCCTGGTCACGGTCGGTTCCGAGGAAGGTGCCGCCCGACCCGATTCGTTCGATGATTTGGGTCGTGTGGCCACCGCCCCCGAGCGTTCCGTCTGCGAAGCACTCACCAGCCTGAGGGTCGAGCACCGCTATAGCTTCTCGTAAAAGAACTGGTACGTGTTCCATACCTAATAGTTCACAACCACACTGAAACCACAATCAGTTTTCATATCGGTTTGGTTTCAGTGTGTGTCATGGCTATTAGCATGTTAGATACCGAGCGCACCGAGCTGCTCGGCGATTTCGTCGGAAGCGGATTCGGTCTTCGTCTTGTAGGTAGCCCACCGTTCGCTGTCCCAAATTTCCATACGGCTGTAGACGCCCGCGACGACCGCGTGCTTCGAGAGGCCCGCGTACTCACGGAGGTGCTCGGGTATGAGGATCCTCCCCTGCCCGTCGAGCTCAACGTCAGCTGCGCCGGCGAGCATGAGGCGCGAGAACGCACGCGCTCCCGCCTGTGCGAGCGGGAGCGCGGTGATCTTCCGAACGAGTGACTCCCACTCAGACATCGTGAACACGAAGAGGCAGTGGTCGAGCCCGCGCGTGATGATGGCGCCAGTCTGCACGTTCGGACGGAACTTAGCCGGGACGGCAACGCGCCCCTTCTCGTCTATCGTGTGCTTGTATTCGCCGAGCATCATGGTTGTTTTTCCTTAGTTATCCCCAGAATCGGTGGTTATCCCCATACTTATCCACTTTCCCCCACTTACATGAACAAGTATACCACCTAACCCCATTCGTGAAAGCCTCGCCTAAATGCACAGGAAAGCTCTAGGTTTTCCTACGTTTTTTAGAACTACCCGGCGGGTTATCAACAGCAGAAAAAACGGCCGTAGTAGAAAATAAAAAACCGCACATACCCGTGCGGTCTTAGATTTGAATGAGAGCGAGAAATTAAGGAGGGAGGAGGGTTGGTCAGCAGAGCTACCATGGGCCCACCTTTTGAATCACCGATCCGGAACATGGGTGAAACGTTTTGGTGTGTTCAGCTCGCACGAACCAGAGAAAAGTGTGCGCTCCTCTTCTCGAGCAGTGTGCGACGGAAAGGTTACCGTGGAGGAATCCGTACCAGAAATTGAAATCCTGGTGAGACACGCCCCCAAATTTTGGT
>JAYSOF010000045.1:0-2176 GCA_043723165.1 bacterium | reverse complement strand
TTGAATTCGAAAGAAAGGAAATAAGTGAACGACGCAACGAAGATGTTCATCTACCAAGTGATGTTTGATGCCGGCATCGTGCCGATGACAGACGTCACGCATGACATGCGTCGTCCTCTTGAATCCATTCCCGAAGACGAAGCGAGAAAGATGAAACGCCGCTTTCGTAAGCTCTGGCGCAAGGCATCGAAACGCGAGGTCGAGCTCAACGACGACAAGAGAAAGTCGATCGGGCTCGAGGCCCAGGGTTTTCTGAAGAAACAACAGAAGTCACAACCCTCTCGGGTTGAGAAGCTTCGCCGCAAGCAAGCGGTCTCCAAGATGTTCTGGGAGCAGCACATCACGCCCATGCTCGCGAGGTTCAAGAACCTTGAGGACACCCGCAAGAAGGACCAAGCCGCGGGGGAGGTGGGCCCATGAGAGCCCTTTTCTGACTTGTGGGGAGCTGCACGTCCCCACATTAGATGCTTTAGACCGGGCGGTTGGGTGCAGCTTAACGGTCATATCGGAAGGTGAAAACTGACGACCGCCAGTCGCAGTAACCGGGCCGGGACCAAGGCGGAAGTAACCGCAAGGTACCCGGCCGTTTTGTTTTTAAGCTGCGAGGAGCGTGTCGCCGAGGTCACCGAACAACGCGTAATGCCACCCCGTTCGCCCGCTCGGGAGCAGCAGGTAACCGCTCGCGTTGCAGTTTTCTGCGCCGGGAGCGATCCCAAAGATCTTCTCGCGTAGTTCTCCCTCGCGCATGCCGAGGGCGTTCCACCGCCAGATCCCGACGACCATGCAGAGAACTTTGATTATCTTTGCCTCGTTTGCAAAGAGTTCGTCGGCGCCGACTGGTTCCCAGCAACTGTACGTGACCAGAGCACCAAGAGGGAGCCGGAGCTCCCTTCGCGCGCGCTGCAGGTTGATTTTGGCACCCTCGTAGAAACCCATGTTCTCTAGCTGTCGCCCTCGGTGATGGGTCTGACCCAGTTGAGCGAGGGAACGATGTAGCGTCCCCCGCCGATGATGAACGTGTGCCGGATCGGGCGAACGTGGTGCCCGTCGTGGTCGATCTCTTCCGTTCTGATTTCACCGGCATAGAGGGCGATCGCCCCCGCGTGGGAGAGAGGGAGCCAGCCGAACTCCCAGATCTCGTGGATCCTGAGGTACGGGAACGGGGGATTGATTGTGCCCTCTGGGATCTTCATGAGTGAGAGGTTGTAGTTGGTCACGAACATGCGACCGGGAGAGAGCGCAGCCGCCAAGAACTCGCGCTCTTTCTGTGAGAAGCTCTCGTCCGCCGTAACGAACGCGCGCAGGCGAGGTTCGGGCTTAGCGACCTCGCCTGCGGGTGTTGGGTTCCACGTTACGCCTCCCCCGCGCGCTGCTGGGCCTTTCCACCCACCACGCAAGCCCTTGGCTCTCATCATGAGGCCACTATACCACAGCTGGCGGGGGTTTTGCTCTACCGCGCGAGCAGTTCTTACGTGCAGGAGCGGTTGTTCTTCGGGAGAACTGTTGTCTCGGTGTCGAGCTCGTTGAGTTCCATCTGTGTCGTCATGGCGAGCATGCACAGGTCTTCGTAGACGTCGCTTAGCGTCTTGCCGCTCTCTGTCTCGTCTTCACCATCGTCAGTGAGATCGCTCAGGATGTTGATTGCCTGGTGAAGACATCCGATCGCTCGCGCGAGATCGTTTCTGTTCTTCTTGGTGTTTTCCATGTTTCAACACTCCTCCTGCGTGTGCCCGAGCGCCTCGCGCACGAGAGCGAGAGACAGACCCTTCTTCTCGATACCGTACCATGAGAAGCGCTTGGTCGGCTTCCCGTACTTCTTGATCGTGGCGCCGACCTCGGTGTCGATGAGCTTCTTGATCGCGGCAACGACCTTGCTTGCGTCTGCGTACTCGTGAACGAGGACAGATCCGGTCTCCCGGAACCCACCGTGGGGAAGCCCGCTGTCCATGCCCCCAACGGGTGACGTTTCCGAGCGGGAGACCGGGAAGTTCCCGGTCTCGGTGCGCTCCACCTCGATCTTGCTCCCATAACGTGAGTCGCCTGCGATGTTCGCGTAGATGTATCCGATCCTCATCATGACTAGATCCTACCTCGTTCGTGGTGGAAGTTGCACAGCGTGCTAGTCATCGGCGAACGCGGCAACGAGCGTGCCAGCGGGAACTTTCCCGAAGAAGCA
>JAYSOF010000044.1:0-23425 GCA_043723165.1 bacterium | reverse complement strand
GCGGATGTCGAGGTGCTGAGAGTAGCGGGGAATCCGGTGCGTCGTGCTACCGGTACCGCTTTGCGAATGTGATGGCATAGTTCGGTTCGGTTATGAGCTCCGCGAGCTTTTGGGTTATTACCCCTCCGCGAGCCTTCCTCGCGTGTGCGACCTCTCCGTTCCCGAGGTAGATCACGACGTGACCGACCTGCACATTCCTCCCGCCGAACGATTCGTCGTGGTAGTAGCCACGGTCGCTCCGCATGAAGAGGAGGTCTCCAACCTCGAGGTTGGAGAAGTCTTCGTTCGGAGAGATTTCGGTTCCGTTTTCCGCTTCAGCCTGGAGTATCGTGCTCCGCGGAACCTCGATCCCGACCGTCTTCATTACGTACTGTACGAACGATGAGCAATCGAATGCGGCGGGGGCTTCTTCTGGGCTCGTTCCCCACCGGTAGGGAACGCCGACGAGAGACCGTGCGGTCTCTGCAGCTTTCTCTTTTTGTGTGTTTGTCATGGTGCCGGCAGCAGGACTCGAACCTGCGACCTAGGGCTTATGAGTCCCTCGCTCTAACCACCTGAGCTATGCCGGCAAGTGCCCTCTTACTATAGACAAATTCAGTGGGGGAGGGCAAGGATAATTGACTTATAGGTAAAATTGTAGTTTACTAGTACCAGCTTTTTACACGTACGTATTTCATACACAATAGGAGAAATATAGAACTATGGAACCGATTAAAAAGGTAACGCGAATTCTCATTGTAGATGACGAGGCTCCGATCTTAGATATCCTCTCATCGGTGCTCGGAAGTTTAGGGTACATTGTTTCAGCATTCAGTGAGGGCGAGGGAGCATTCGGATCATTTCTCGCCACCCGTGAGGCGGACACACCGTTCGATGTGGTATTCCTTGACCTCGAGAATGGACTCGGGTGGGGAGCGGTAGAAACGATGAAGCACATGAGGGAAGTTGATCCGAACGTGAAGGTCATCCTCATGAGCGGTAACCTCATCGATCCGGTCGTCAGAGACTACGCCGAGCACGGATTTTTGGAGTTTATTCCGAAACCGTTCTCGTTCGATGAGATCGATAGGTTAATTCAGCTGGCTGTTTCTCACGGGGAACGCGTGTAGCTGAGTCGGTATTACAAAACTCCCACCTGGGTATCAGGCTGGGAGTTTTATTTTTGGGGGGACTAGTCGGGTTCTACTATCGTGTGGAAATTTTTCTCCTCCGCCCACTGTTGGTGGGCTCCTCCGAAATCCGGGTCCCTCGCTGTTTCATCCGCCGGACACGCGAGGGTTCCCTTCAATTCTCACGCGTGACTCATACGTGAGTCACTTCCCGCGAACAGCAAGAGCTGTACGTATACGTACAGCTCTTGCTCTTTAGTTGCGGGGGTGGGAATTGAACCCACTACCTCAAGGTTATGAGCCTTGCGAGCAACCGTTACTCTTCCCCGCGGAGGGTACTATATACCACCGACCCCCCTGAATGCAAACCAATTTTGATATTCCATCGGTTGGTTGCTATCATTGTTTCACCATGAGGGAAATCGTAATAGACACTCCAGAAGAGAAAAAGTTGAGGTTAGAGATAGAGAACCGGTCTGATGCCGAAGGGTTGCGCCTCAAGCGTTTCTTGGCTATGCCCGACCTCTCCCGCACCGAGGGGAGCCCCATCTGCGAGCTCGTAGACCGGATTGTGAACCTCCCCGGTTTTGTTGATTTCAACGTGGTTCAGGTTCCCGAGATCGTTCCCGCGCGCGAGAGCTTTGACCTCTTCAACTTTGCTCCGGACCACCCAGCTCGGAGCCACTCGGATACGTACTACGTGAACGATGAACAGATCCTCCGTACCCACACGACGATCATGTGGTACTACTTCTTCAGCCGATCTGAGGTGAGGGAGAAGATTGCAGCAGGAAAATCCTTCGGCGCCCTCTCGTACGGGAAGGTGTACCGTAAGGATGAGATCGATCGGCACCACATGAACGTTTTCCACCAGATGGATGGCGTGTACCTTGTGCGTCGCGACGAGAAGGAGATTGGGCTCAGGGAGCTCCAGGGCGTGCTCATCGACATCGCGAAGGCAATCTACGGGGAGAAGATTGTGTACCGTTTCAATGAGGACACGTTCCCGTACACCGACCCGAGCCTCGAGATGGAAATCGATATGAACGGGAAGTGGGTTGAGGTTCTGGGTAGCGGGGTGGTGCGTTCGTCTGTGCTCGATAACCTTGGGATAGATTCCACGGTGTGGAACGGTTGGGCGTTCGGGTTCGGGCTCGAGCGTCTCGCAATACTCAGCATGGAGCTCCCCGATATCCGCCTCCTGTGGTCCCACGATGATAGGATTCGACGTCAGCTCAAGATCGGGAACAGGTACCAAGAGGTGAGTAAGTACCCGCCGATTACCCGTGACATCTCTTTCGTGGTGAACGGTGACTTCGTTCCGAACAATTACTTTGATCTCGTGAGGGACATCGGTGGCGATCTCGTGGAGGAGGTTGTGCTCCTCGATCGGTACGAGAACGCAGAGAAGTTCGGGGCGGGAAATGTGAGCTACACGTACCACACGGTGTACCGTAGCAACGAGCGTACGCTCACAACCGAAGAGATTACTCCGATTCAGGAAAAGATTACCGAAGAAACGAAGGCGCAGTTTGGAGCAGAGGTCCGTTAGTAAAAACCACCGGTACTGAAGGTAGTGCCGGTGGTTTTTGTTTGCTCTCACTCTCCGTGTACCTCGGAAGAGAATTGGTTGAGGCGGGATCGGAGTATCGGGTGGTGCGTGAGTTCGGGATCACGGTCGGTAATCTGCTGTGCAACGTTTCGTGCGCTCGCCACGAGCTTCGGGTTCCTGAGCGCCTCCATGGCGATGTCGGGCATTCCCGTCTGGGACTCTCCGAAGAACTCTCCGGGTCCCCGGATCTTGAGGTCAGCCTCCGCGAGCTCGAACCCGTTCTTTGCGGACGTTATCGCACGGAGACGTCGTGCTGTTTCGGGTGACTTTGATTCGGTGAAGAGGAGGCAGTACGATGCGTGCTCTCCGCGACCAACACGCCCGCGGAACTGGTAGAGCTGTGCGAGCCCGAACCGCTCTGAACCCTCGACCACCATTACGCTCGCGTTCGGAATGTCGACGCCAACCTCGATGATCGAGGTTGAGATGAGGATATCGATTTTTCCGCGTTCGAACAGTCCCATGACAGATCCCTTCTCTTCCCCGCTCATCTTGCCGTGTATCATCCCGACCGTGAGCTCGGGGAACACTTTTTTAGAGAGCTTCTCGTGCTCTTCCCTTACCGTTTTTACCTGGAGCATTCCGATGTCGCTCAAGGTTGCCCGTTCGCCGTCGGCGGTCGGTTCAATTCTCGGGCAGATGACGAAAACCTGACGGCCGTTCTTCACCTGCTCTCGGATGAACGCGTAGGCTCTCGTCCGGTCTTCTCTCGGCACGGCTCGGGTAGTTATCGGCAGCCGGTTCTTCGGGAGCTCGGAGATGATTGAAACATCGAGGTCGCCGAAGACGGTGAGCGCGAGCGTGCGGGGGATCGGAGTTGCTGACATCGAGAGGAAGTGGGGAGCGGAGCGTCCGCTCTTTTGACCGACGAGTGTTGCGCGCTGTCGGACGCCGAACCGGTGCTGTTCATCGATCATGACGAGCCCGAGGTTTTTGAAGGAGAGACGTGAAGATTCGCGCCCGCTGATGAGCGCGTGTGTTCCGATCGTGATGGCTACTGAACCCTTCGCGAGCTCTCTCTGGAGCGCCGTTCTCGTCACCTCGGTTTCCATTCCGGCTCCGTAGCGAACCTTCGAGGTCGATCCGGTCACGAGTGCCACGCCTCCCTCGAACTGGGGAAAGAGCTTCGCGATTGTGCGGTAGTGCTGGCGTGCGAGGATTTCGGTTGGCGCCATGAACGCGGTCTGTACCCCAACGCTCGCCGCGTGGAGTGCAGCGACGACGGCGACCGCGGTTTTCCCGGATCCCACGTCTCCCTGGAGGAGACGGTTCATCGGCCGTCCGCGTTCGAGGTCTTGGACGATTTCCCAGAGCGCACGCTTCTGGGATGCCGTCACCTCGAAGGGGAGTTCCGAGAGGATCGATTTTATGTTTTCTGGGTTAGCTTGAATGACGGGAGCTTCGAGCTTCGCGAACTTGTTCCGTTCGCGGATGTTTTTGAGCTGCAGGAGGAGGAGACCCTCGAACGCGAACCGTTTGCGCGCGAGCTCCTCATCTCCCGAGTTTTCTGGGAAGTGGACTGAGCGGAGGGCGCTCGTGAGGTCGGGTACGCCAACCTCACCGAGCACCTCGGGCGGGATCGGGTCGGCGAGCTCGACGCCCTGGTTGAAAATTTTTTCGATGAGGAACCGGAGACCCTTCGAGGTGAGCCCGCGCGTTTCGGAGTACACCGGAACGATGCGCCCGGTGTGCGTTCCCGGTCCGCTCTCGTTCGCCACCTCGTAGGTTGGGTTCACGAGGTATGGCTCGCCGGTTTTTTTTGCCTGGGTTACGCGCCCGGCGAACCTCGCCGTCGTTCCCGGCGGGAGCGTCTTCACGAGGTACGGTTGGTTGAACCATGTCGCGCGGATCGTTCCGCTCTCGTCAGCTACCTCGGCTTCCATGAGGCTCATCCGCCGGTGCCACGTCTGCCGGTTCTTCACCGATACGATGGTTCCGAAAATGGTCACGCCGGTTCCCGGTTCGAGTTCCGCGATTGTTTGGATTTTTGAGAAGTCTTCGTACCGCGTGGGGAGGTGGTAGAGGAGTCCGCCTACGGTTTCGATCCCGAGCTTCTTGAGCTTCGGGAGGAACCGGGGAGGGATACCCTTCGTATCCTTGAGCAGGGTTTCGAGCGTGAGCACGTACTCATAGTACCAATTTAGGGCGTTTTTAGTACGTTTTAGAGCTTATTGACAAATAATATATAGTATGCTATATTATGAACAGAGACTTATGGGAATGCTGTAAAAAACGTGGAGTCTCATACCCGATCTTTTATAAACCCAACTCACATTTCTTTCACAGCCAAAGAGGTGAACGTTATGAAATGTCAGCAGTAGTCTGGTACGCTATTTAGTGCTTTTTGGGGAATGGAGACCGCGCTCCTCCCCTCGGCGTATCGGAAATAAAACATACTAAAGTACATGATTGAACCGCTCGTTGCCAATGGCACAGCGGTTCTTCTTTTTATACGAGTGACGTCTACGGTGTGCCCCCACCAGGATTCGAACCTGGGACCATCTCCTTAAGAGGGAGTTGCTCTACCAACTGAGCTATAGGGGCAAGCGTTTGTAGTGTAGTATCTCAGTTTCATTTTTTCAATACCATCCCTTCCTTTTTTGTGCCCACGGGGTATACAATCTTTGGTGTTGTCCCCGTGGTGAAATGGATATCACAGCAGGCTTCGAACCTGCTATTGGGGGTTCGAATCCCTCCGGGGGCACAATAGGGTTACCTGTTCTTACGTGAGGTGAATCTGTGTAACTTACCGCAAGCACCCTCAGTGGTGAGTGTTTACATTTAGTCAAAAGTATTTTACTGTTTGCCACAGCTATCACTTAATAATCTAAGGTCTTAGAAAGGAAGTGTGTGTATGAAACAGAAAACTATTGGTCTCTGTCAGATCAATGCTGGATTTTCGGGTCACTTCTACCTTCCGTACTCAGTGGGACTCCTCGAGGCGTACGCCCGGAAAAACTTAAAAAATCTAGAGCGGTACAACTGGCTCCTCCCTGTTTACAAACGTGAACCGGTGGGGGAAGCCGTAAGGAAGCTCATTGAGTCGGATATTGTTGGGATCAGTCTCTACGTTTGGAACTTTCAGCTCTCTCTTGCTATCGCACGTGAGCTGAAGGCGAGGAAACCAGAGATTGTCATTGTCGTGGGTGGTCCACACGTACCGAATCCACCAGATGAAAAACGCAAAAAACCAGACCTGAGCGAGATTTTTATGAACGAACACCCGTACCTCGATATCGCCGTTCACGGCGAGGGAGAGAAGGTGTTCTCTAAACTTCTCGAAAACCTCGACGAGCTCTCCGGTGTTCCATCGATAAGCTATCGGGCTGGTGGTCGTGTTCTTCACAATGAACGTGCACCTCGAATCAGCGATTTGGATTCGGTCCCATCACCGTACCTCGAGGGAACCTTCGATCGTCTCATGGCTGCGCATCCAGGTAGTAAGTGGATTGTGGTGTGGGAGACCGATAGGGGTTGCCCGTTCTCATGTTCATTCTGCGACTGGGGATCAGCGACGGCTTCGAGGGTCAACCTTTGGGAAGACGTTCGGGTGTTCGCGGAGATCGATTGGTTTGGCAAACACAAGGTTGAGTTTATCTTCCTTGCTAATGCGAACTTTGGGATCAAAGCACGTGATGTGAGTATTGCAAAGTACTGTTCTGACATGAAAGCCCGGATCGGGTACCCATTAGCGATCACGGTTTCAAACACCAAGAACGCTCAGGAACGTTCATTTGAGATTCAGAAAATTTTTGCTGAATCTGGTCTGAATACTGGAGCCACCGTTTCGATGCAGTCCTTGAACTCTCAGGTGTTAAAAGAGATCAAACGAGATAACATCAAAATTGAGGGCTCGCAGGGGTTCCAAGGACTCCAGAGAAAGTTCAAGGGTGTGGGTATCCAAGCGTACACGGATTTGATTCTGTGTTTACCGGGGGAGACGTACGATTCTTTTGCTAGTGGTGTGAACCGTTTGATTACGAACGGGCAGCACGATCGTATCCTCTTTTACAACCTCACCATTTTACCGAATGCTGAAATGGGAGATCCTGCGTACCAAGCTCGTTACGGAATGGAGCTGGTTACATCTGGCATCATCAATATCCACGGCCGGAAGAGCGAAGATGAGTGGGATGTTCCAGAAACGCAGAAATTGGTAGTTGCTACGAATACGATGTCTCGTGAAGATTGGATTCGTACGAGAGTTTTTTCGTGGATGACACAGTTTTTGCACTTTGATAAGGTGCTCCAGATGCCGCTCGTGTTGACGCACGAGTTAACACAAGCAACCTACCGTGAGCTGATCGAGTTTTTCTCTGAAGGAAAGTTTGGTGAGGTGTCAGATTTTCCAACTCTTACCTACGTCCGAAATTTCTTTTTAGCCAAAGCGAGAGACATTCAGGGTGGGGGAGCGGAGTTTTGCCACTCGGCTGAATGGTTAGATATTTGGTGGCCAACGGATGAGTATATGGTCATCGATCTAGCGGTGACCGGGAAGTTTCACAGCTTCTACGAGGAAATCGGAAAAGCTCTAGCGTCTTTTATTGAGGTACGAGGTTTTAGGCGGTACGTTCCGGTCATCAGGAGGTCGGTTGAGCTGAATGAAGAAATGTTCAAACGTCCGTTTGTTGGGGGAAACAGTACGGTCGAACTCTCTTGGAATATTTGGGAGTTCTACCAAGCGGCGATTCGTGATGAACCCATCTCGCTCAGGGAAGCCAGGTCGGTAATGGTTATCGATCGGAATGGCGAACAGTGGAATTCTTGGGAGGATTGGTTCAAAAAGGTTGTTTGGTGGAGCAGTAAGCGTGGTGCGTACCTCTACAACGGGACCGTTTCTGAAGAGTTTCTTTCAGGGCATTTTTAAAATAATGTAACGGTTTCTGCTTTCGGGCAGGAACCGTTTTTTGTTTCAAATTTAGGGAGGGTGGTAGATAGTGCTAAGGTTCAGGTACAATTTAAAAGGATGAAAACTGAAGTTCCGAAAGAGGTTCAGGAAATCGCTACCGCACTCGGAAGGGCGGGCTACCAGGCGTTCCTCGTCGGGGGGTGTCTCCGCGACCTCCTCATGGGGCGACCTCCCAAGGACTGGGATATCGCGACCGATGCGACCCCGCCGGAGATCCAGGAGCTCTTCCCCGAGAGCGTGTACGAGAACGCCTTCGGTACGGTCGGTGTAAAAACTGAGTCCGAAGACCCAACGCTCAAGATCATCGAGATCACGACGTTCCGCATCGAGGGTACGTACAGCGATGCGCGCCACCCGGATGAGGTTACGTTCGCGGAGTCGATAGAGGACGATCTGAAGCGTCGTGATTTTACGATGAACGCCTTCGCGCTCGAGCTCTCCACGAAGAAGGGTCCGGGCAGGCTCGTCGATCCGCACGGGGGACTCCAGGATATCGAGCGTAGGGTCATCCGTACGGTGGGAGATCCGCACGCGCGGTTTAAGGAGGATGCGCTCCGTATGCTCCGCGCGGTACGTTTTTCTGCTGACCTCGAATTTGAGGTTGACCGCGCGACCCAGACGGCAATCAGAGATGAGGCTGGCCTCCTCGAGGCAATCTCGCACGAGCGCGTCCGCGATGAGTTTCAAAAGATGCTGATGACCCCACGCGCTGCGGGAGCGGTCGTCGCGCTCGAGGACGCGGGGCTCCTGAAGCACGTGCTCCCCGAGCTCCGCGAGGGGATAGGGTGCGCCCAGAACAAGCACCACGTCTACACAGTGTTCGACCACAATGTGCACGCACTGAACTACGCCGCAGAGAAGAACTTTTCGTTCGATGTTCGCCTCGCCTCGTTGCTCCACGATGTCGGGAAGCCGCGTTCGAAGCGCGGAGAGGGAGAGGATGCGACGTTCCACGGGCACGAGGTGATCGGCGCGAAGATGGCGGTCAAGGCGCTCGACAGGCTCCGGTTCTCGAAGGAGGTAATCGAGAAGGTGGGTCACCTAATCCGGTACCACATGTTCTACTACAACGTCGGCGAGGTGAGTGCTGCGGGCGTCCGCCGGTTCGTTCAACGCGTCGGTCCGGAGCACATCGATGACCTCATGCGCGTGCGTGAGGCAGACCGCATCGGGTCTAAGGTTCCGAAGGCGTTCCCGTACAAGTTGAGGCACCTCCTCTTCATGATTGAGAAGGTGAAGCACGATCCGATCCACCCGAAGATGCTCGCCCTCCGTGGAGACGGAATCATGGAGCTCTTGGGGCTCAAGCCCGGTCCGCGCGTCGGGATGATCCTCTCTATTCTCCTCGAGGATGTGCTCGATGATCCGGAGCGGAACACCCGCGCCTACCTCGAAGATCGCGCCCGTTCGCTCGGGGCGCTCACCGATGCCGAGCTCACGGCGAGCGCAGAGGCTGCGCGGGTTCGTGCCGATGAAGCCGAGGCTGAGGTTGAAGCTGGTATGAAAACCAAGTACCATGTTCAGTAATGGTTAAAGCTATCGTAGGGTTTTTTGATCGTCTCGAAGACCACGTTCGCGGTCTCCTGAGCCACAAGCCGATCGTGTACGCGATCATCGGGGGTGTGAGCCACGTGCTCTTCTGGCGCGGGGTGTGGCACATCGCAGACGACTACGGCATGGGTAGCTGGACCTCGCTCATCGTTGGGATCGTCGTGCTCATGCTCACGGGTCTCATCGTCTCGGCGTTCATCGGAGACCAGATCATCATTTCGGGCATACGGAACGAGAAGAAGCTCGCAGAGAAAACTGAGGAGGAGGTTGAAGAGGAGTCCTCTAGGCTCTTGGTTGCTCAGCACGAGCTCCGAGAAATCAGCAAGCGACTTTCGGTCATTGAAAAAAAACTGGGAGAGCGGTAAGATTGGTTGGCTGTTAAATTGAGAAAACTCACGGGCTGTAGTATACCGGTAGTACACACGCTTCGGGTGCGTGTAGACTGGGTTCAATTCCCAGCAGCCCGACCCACTAAAATAGAAGACCGCGCTTGAGCGCGGTCTTCTGTTGGGTCGGGACTGAGCAGTGCACCTGCGTGCACTGCATCTGGGAATTGAACGCCGGAGCGTTGTGTCGCGAGCTCGGGACACCGCGAGGTGGTGGTCAGCCCGAGTGAGCCGATGACCGAGCGCGAGCGAGGAAATACTGAGATTAGTAAATCGAATGTACGGGCGAACGAGAGGCGAGACCTATTCCCAACAATGAATTCCAAAGACCGCGCTTAGGCGCGGTCTTCTAACTCATAGTTAGGTATAATGTACCTATGGGAGAAAACTTCAGGAATCCAGATATATACGAAAAGCGTAACGAGGCTAAGGAGGCGGTCATGGAGGTAATCGAACGTTTTCGTGAGAACGGCGGGCGGGTTGATGTGCGTGATTTTCCTGACACGATGACCCTCATAGTGAGGGGAACAAACGGTGAAATTTTGAGAGAGTTCAGCTTCATGAAGAGTGAAAACCTCGTTACGGGAAACATCGGAGAGGTGACGGGAGCGGTTCTCGAGCACCCAGAAGATCCCCTGGATGTCGCGCTCGAAAAGTTTCGTACCCGAGCGTAGGCCCTTATGGTTATCCCGTGGTTCGAGAGGGAGGAGCTCTGGAGGGTCATCTCAAATTTCTGGACGGGCTTCTTCCTCGTGTTTGTCCTAGCTAACTTTGTGACCCTGGGAGAGTTCGACTTCCTCCTCGGCGCGATGAGTTCGATCTATGCGGGCGTGCTCGTCATCTACGTAGGGACGAAAGAGTTTGACCGCTGGTACGAAGAGCACGAGGGTCGTCACCCGGGAGAATGGTTTGTCGTGAGCTGGACGGTCGTGATGGTCGGCCTCATAGTTGCCTCGTTTGTATTCGGTGAAGAGTACCGGGTTCCGTCAGAGGTCATCGCTGTTTACATCGCGGTCCTCACTCTCTTCGCGATCACGCAGAAATCGAAACGTCTTTACGGGAGGAAGCGGAGGGGGTAAACTTTCCTGCGTTAGGTGATCACACCTTCCTGCTCGTTTCGGGCCTGTAGTAAAGTGGTATTACGCGGCATTCGCATTGCTGAGGCGGGAGTTCGATTCTCCCCAGGTCCACTAAAAAAGAACCCCTGTGGGGTTCTTTTTTGATAAAACTAAAACTTTGGTTTAGTATATTTTTAATGAATTTCGAAATGCATGACTCTGAGGTAATCCTTGAGAAGGATCCTGAAATGGAAGTGTTTGAAGAGAACATAAATGATTCGAACTTCCTTTCAAAAATTAGGAGCTCTGAACTCGCGAGGATAGGACGGAAACTTATGTTTTTAGCGGCGGTATTGAGCCCGGAACTCATGGCTCAGAGTTCTGAAGGCGAGGTCAAGGAATTTCAGAAGCAGGTTGAGAACGCGAAGAAGGCTGAGCAGGAAATTGTTGATTTTGTGAAACCTCAAAAGGAGGGCGAGCTCACGCGCAAGGATTACGTGCGTGTTGAGGATGTGGGCGTGACAAATAAAAAGGTTCTGCAAACTGGTTTTGCGGCGACTGACGGAAAGCGCGTTCAGGTGAAGGAGAGCGGTATTAAAAATTCAAGAACGGGTGAGTACAGGGGAACCGCATACTACTGGGACGATAAGAATTCAGATGGACGTCCAGAGGTTATGGTTTCAATTGATAATGTAGAACCAGACGCAGCGATGGATTCCGTAGCTGTCAGTTTTTTTGATAAGAACCTAGCCGAGGTTGCTCAAGAAAACCAGGAGGGGAGCGTGATGAATGGAAAAACGAGAGTTTTTTTCCGGGATGGTAGCACCTGGAAGATGGTAAAGATTGGTGATCCTGAGGTGAGGGAGATTCAGGGGAGCGATTCGTACATGCAGGAACAGTTTGCCTCAACGGCAGGGTACGTGGGAGAGAAGATAAAGACGGGGATTACCCAGTAATGGGCAAAAAGGAAGAGCCCCTCCATTAGAGCCTCTTCCTTTTTACTATTCCGGCAGAACCTGCTTGATGATGTAGATCATCAGGGCGCCGAGGATGACCATCGCGACGTGGAGACCGAAGCGGGTGCTCTTCCCGTGCGCTTCAGGTGTGAGGTCGGCGAGCGCGAGGTAGAGGAAGCTGCCGCCCGCGATGGAGACGAGGTAGGGGGCGAGCTCGTGGGTTTGGGTTATGAAGTACCCAACGGTACCACCCGCGATCGCGATGAGTGCGGAGCCGAAGTTCCAGAGGATTGCCTTGGTCCGAGAGAACCCGGCGTGGATGAGTACGGCGAAGTCGGCTATCTCTTTCGGCAGTTCGTGCGCGGCGATGGCAACCGTCGCGGCGACTCCAGTTTCCCAGCTCACGCTGAACCCAGCGGCGATCGCGAGACCGTCCGCAAAGTTGTGGATACCGCTCCCCATGAGGTTAATCCACGCCACGTGGTGCCGATTGCCCGCGTCGTCGTGCGGGTGGGTGCAGTGGTGCCAGCAGAGGGTCTTCTCGGTTACGAAGAACACGATTGAGGTGGCGAGGAAGGCGAGCCCGTACCCCGTCACGTCAGATTTATCTGCTCCGGTAAAAACTTCGGGGATTACGTCGAGGAAGGTGACGGCGAGGAGCGTGCCGATGGCGAAGTTGAGTACCGCGTCGAGGACGGGGGAGTCTTGCTTCAAGCGGATGAAGAAGACGCTCACGAGGGAGACGGCGCTCACGAGACCGGTAGCGAAGAGTATTTCGGTTAGCATGGGTTCGTGTGTAGGGTACCCCTTCTCTCTGGAGTTGTTAATACCTCTCTTCAGTACCTCCGTTGACGCAGGGGTCACGGTACCGTATAGTCTTGGTGAACCTAAATAGCCCGAACGGGCTTTTTTATACCCGAGAACATGGAACTCCGTAACATCGCAATCATCGCCCACGTTGACCACGGTAAGACGACCCTCGTGGACGCCCTCCTGAAGCAGTCTGAGGCGTTCAAGCAGAAGACCGATGCGGTCAAAGAGCTCATGATGGATTCGAACGAGCTCGAGCGCGAGCGTGGTATCACCATCTTCTCCAAGAACGCCGCGGTACGGTACCACGACTGCAAGATCAACATCGTGGACACCCCAGGTCATGCCGATTTCGGCGGTGAGGTGGAGCGCATCATGCGCATGGTAGACGGCGTGCTCCTCGTCGTGGATGCGAAGGAGGGTCCGATGCCTCAGACGAAGTTCGTGCTCCGTAAGGCTATCCAGGCTGGGCACCCCGCAATCGTCGTCATCAACAAGATCGATAAGCCGGGGAGCCGTCCCGAGTGGGCGCTCAACGCTACCTTCGATCTCTTTATCGAGCTCGGAGCGTCTGATACTCAGGTAAACTTTCCGATCATCTACGCTTCCGGTGCTCAGGGAAAGGCGGGGCTCAAAGCAGACCTCGATTCGATGGTAGACATTCGTCCGCTCTTCGATACGATCGTTTCTCACATCCCTGCGCCGGAGCGCGACGCGTCTGCTCCGCTCCAGATGCTCACCGTGAACCTCATGTACGATAACTACAAGGGGAAGATTGCGGTCGGGCGACTCTACGCGGGAACGCTCAAGAAGGGCGTGCCGATTGCTCACATCAACCGTGCGGGTGAGGTGAAGCGCGAACAGCTGACGGCAATCATGCTCTTCGATGGGATGGGCCGGACCGAGGTTGATGAGGCTGTCGCGGGAGACATCGTCGCCGTTTCCGGCATCACAAACATTTCAATCGGAGAGACGCTCGCAGATTTAGCGAACCCTGTTCCGCTCCCCGTGATTGCGATCGATGAGCCGACCATCAAGATGACCTTCGGCGTGAACACCTCTCCCTTCACCGGGCGCGAGGGTCAGTACACGACCTCACGTAACTTGAGGGAGCGCCTCGAGCACGAGCTCGAAACGGACGTAGCGCTCTCCGTCGTGTCGGGTGGGTCGCCTGATCGCTGGGTCGTCGCGGGTCGCGGAGAGCTTCACCTCGCCATCTTCATCGAGAAGATGCGCCGCGAGGGGTACGAGCTCGAGGTTTCAAAACCGCAGGTAATCTTTAAGGAGGTAGACGGGAAGCGCCTCGAGCCGATCGAGCTCGTTTCGATCGAGGTTCCCGAGGAGTTTTCTGGTACGGTCATCGAGATGCTCGGCCGCCGCCTCGGTATGATGCGCGACATGCGCGTCGACCGTGGTATCACCTTCGTGGACTTCGCGGTTCCTACTCGTGGTCTCATTGGTATCAGGAACGAGTTCATGACATCGACGAAGGGTAAGGGGATTATGAACAGCCTCTTCCTCGGGTACGAGGAGTTCAAGGGAGAGTGCTCGACGAACCCGCACGGTTCGCTCGTTTCATCTGAGTCGGGAACTTCAAACAGCTACGGTCTCCTGAACGCCCAGAGCCGTGGGACGCTATTCATCACCCCGGGTGTTGATGTGTACGAGGGTATGGTCATCGGACAGAACGCGAAGTCTGAGGATATCCTCGTGAACATCTGTAAATCGAAAGAGCTCACGAACTTCCGCACGAAGAACTTCGGGGTGCAGGAGGGTCTCGCGGTGCCCCGCGTCATGGGGCTCGAGGATGCACTCGACTACATCGGTGACGAGGAGCTCGTCGAGGTGACCCCTAAGAACGTCCGTATCAGGAAGCTGTACCTTTCTGATAACGATCGGAAGCGGGTGAAGAGGGAACTGAAAGGGTAGCCGCAACCGCCCCGCCCGCGAGGTCGGTCAGGAGGTCTTTCAGTGTGTCGCCTATGCCCGGTTGGATTACGCTCTTCACGCCGTACGTGGAGAGCGAAATTTTTGCGAGGATGAACTCAAAGAGTTCCCACCCGAACCCGACGGCGAGCGTTACCGAGGCAACCGCGATGATGTACGTGGCCGGAGGAACCTTCGGCAACCCTAGCCGGGTAGCGAGGGAGATGATGATGAGTCCAACCCAGCACCCGGCGAGCAGGTGCACGAACGTGTCGAAGTGGGGCACGTAGAGGTACCCTCCGCCGTACATTCCGACCGCGTGGGCTGCTACTGTCGCGAGCGTCATTCCTAAGATAATCAGGGGTGTTTTCGGCGTGTGTACCATACAGAGGGTATGGTATAATAGATTGGCAATTCATAAAAGGTCGAGTCAGTCAGGCAACACACAAACATAAATAAAAATGTACATTCAGGATTGGACAGCGTTAGTTGTTAACTCACTTCAGGGTCTCTGGGCGGGTGCGATCGGCGTCATCGCGAACATTCTCGGTGCGCTCATCGTTCTCTTGATCGGTCTCATCGTGGCGGGTGGTTTGGGGGCGTTGGTAGAGCGGGTCATCGGCGTAATCAAACTCGATAAGGCACTCGTGGGCCTCGGGCTCCAGGAGTACTTTGAGCGCGCGGGTCTTTCCATTAACAGCGGAAAGTTCTTCGGCAAGATCGTGTACTGGTTCTTCGTCGTGGTCTTCCTCCTCGCGGCAACCGATATTCTCGGTTTCTACTCCCTCTCTAACTTCCTCCGCGATGCGCTCCTCTACATCCCGAACGTGATCGTCGCGGTGCTCATCGTGCTCGCAGCGGTCATCATGGCGAACTTCCTCCGGAAGCTCGTACGCGTTTCGGTTCGCGGTGCACGGCTCCACGCTTCGAACTTCTTGGGTTCGCTCACGTGGTGGTCAATCGTGGTGTTCGGTTTCTTGACGGCGCTCTCCCAGCTCGGGATTGCGGTCGCCATCATCCAAGCTCTCGTTACTGGTTTCGTTGCGATGCTCGCCATTGCTGGCGGTATCGCCTTTGGTCTCGGCGGCAAGGACCAGGCAGCGTCCCTCATCTCGAAGCTCAAGGAGCACGTAGAGTAAGGAACGTACCGAAATCCCCCAGCTACGGCTGGGGGATTTTAGTTTTTGACATCGGGGCCCGCGCCGTGGTACTCTCCTCCTTGTCATGTTTGCGATTATTAAAACCGGCGGGAAGCAGTACAAGGTAGAGAAGGGGCAGCGCCTCGAAGTTGAGAAGCTCGCACACGAGGGCTCTTTCACATTCGACCAGGTCCTCCTCACCTCAGACGGGAAAACTGCAGAGATCGGAACGCCGTACGTAGCGGGAGCTACGGTTGGCGCAAAGGTGCTCGGTCAGACCCGCGGAGAGAAGAAGATTGTGTTCAAGTTTCACTCGAAGGCACGGTACCGAAAGAAGAAGGGTCACCGGCAGGACTACACGGAGATTGAGATAACGAAGGTCTAAGGAAAACCCCGGCGTGAGCCGGGGTTTTTGTTGCCTACTCTCTCTTCCTGAACGAACCGGCGAGCGTTTCCGGGTCCGCGAACTCGAGCTCTCCTCCGGTAGGGATTCCACGGCCGAGGCGGGTGATTTTTTTCACGAGGGGGCGGAACCGTTCGGCGATGAGCGATGCGGTGAAGTCTCCGTACGCAGTGGGTGAGAGGGCGAGGATGAGCTCTTGGATGGATCCGCCGTTTTCGCGCTCGATGCGTTCGGCGAGCCGGTCGAGCCGGAGCTTCTGCTCGGTCTCGATGACCCCGCGTTCGGCGAGCTCTCCCAAGACGAGGTAGCGTCCGTTGAATACCTTCGCCCGCTCGAGGGCGAGGAGGTCAGTCTCTTTCTCTACGATCGCGATGATACTCCCGTTCCGGGTGGTATCGGCGCAGGTGGTGCACGTGGGTATTCCAGCCTGCTTGAAGAAGAAGCACCGCTCGCACCGCTCGAGCTTCGTGAGGCCCTCGAGTGCGGCTACGAGTCCGGCGAGCGAGGCTCTATCAGAGGCGGCGAGGTAGAAGGCGAGCCGTGTGGCGAGCCGTGGGCCGATCGATGGGAGCTTCGTAAACCGATCAATGAACGTGGTGATTTGGTCGGGGATCATGGGGTTTCCGGGTTAGAAGCTCGTCGGATCGTCTCCGGAGTTAACGTGTGCGGTATCGAGGTTGCGGAAGGTAGCCTTCTCCGCTTCGAAGCGGAGCTTCACGGTGCCGAGCGGACCGTTGCGGTGCTTCGCGATGATGAGCTCGACAATGTCTTTATCTTCTTCGGGGATCTCAGCGCCGCGATCCCGGTCCTTACGGTGGATGAACATGACGACGTCTGCATCCTGCTCGAGGCTCCCCGAGTCGCGGAGGTCTGAGAGGCGCGGGATGTGCATATCGCGCTTCTCGACGTCACGGGAGAGCTGGGAGAGGGCGAGGACGGGAACGTTCAGCTCGCGGGCGAGCGACTTCAGTCCGCGTGAGATTTCGGTTATCTGGTGCACGAGGTTGTCGCTCGTCGTGTGCGGGGTGATGAGCTGGAGGTAGTCGACGACGATGAGGTCGAGCCCGTGCTCGAGCTGGAGGCGGCGCGCCATCGAGCGCATCTGGAGGATGTTCGGCGACGGGGTGTCGTCGATGAAGAGGGGAACCTTCGAGAGCTCGTCGAGCGCCTGCTGGACCATCGAGAACTCGAGCTCGTCGTTCAGCTTACCGCTCCTGAGCCGCCAGAGGGGAACCTGCGCCTGGCTCGATATGAAGCGGTCGATGATCTGGTCGCGGGACATCTCGAGGGAGAAGATGCCGGTCTGGTGGCCGGAGATGGCTACCTGTCGGGCGATGTCGAGCGCGAGCGATGTTTTACCGTACGAGGGGCGGGCTCCCAAGATGATGAGGTCTGAGCGCTGGAGTCCGGAGAGGATTCGGTCGAGATCGTGGAACTTCGTGGGGATACCGCGGAACGTGTTCTTGTCTCCCTGGTGGAGCTTCTCGAGACGTTCGTACGCTCCGGGGAGCTCGTCTTTAATCGAGACGAACTTCTGGGGCCGTGACCGTTGGGAGATGCTGAATATCTTCTGCTCGACATCGTCGAGGAGCGTGTCGAAGTCGCGCTTCTCGAAAGCCTTCTCGCTGATTTCAGCAGAAGCGTTCACAAGGTCCCGGCGAACGCGCTTCTCGCGGACGATCTCGGCGTAGTTCCCGACGTGCGCAGAGGTTGGTACGCGCGAGACGAGGTCTGCGAGGTACTCCGCCCCCCCGATGCCCACGAACTGCTTCTTGTTCTTGAGCTCGTTCGAAACGGTCAGGAGGTCGATCGGCTTCCCGTTCCCGAAGAGCTCGAGGATGACCTCGTAGATCTTCTGGTGCGCCGGGTGGTAGAAGTCTATCGGGGTGAGCGTGTCTGCAACCTTAATGACCGCGTTCTTGTCGAGCATGAGGGCGCCTAAGACAGACATCTCAGCGTCGATGTCTTGCGGGGGGAGCCTCAGGGTGTCTATTTCTAGTTTTGGCATTTTTCGGTGAGCGGTCCGTAGGGGGTATCGCTTACCTTGTATCCTAACCGTTCTAGTTCTTTCCTCAAGCCGTCGGCGTGCACAAACTGTTTACGGACCCTGTATAACTCACGCTCCTCTGCTATTTTCTGCACCTCTCTGGGTACGGCGCGTGTCGTGATAGAGATTCCGAGGGTCTTGAGGAGTCCGGCGATTGAGTTTTGGATTGAGGCTGCGTCACCCTTCGAGAGGCCGAACACGCGGTCTTGGTAGCTGCTCATGAAGGTGAAGAGGTGAGCGAAGGCGGTCGGGGTGTTGAAGTCATCCTCGAGTGCCCCGTGGAACTTCTCGTTGAGCTCCCGTATCTCTCTGGGTACCGAGGGGTTCGGTCTGCTCGTGTTGCTCCGCGTGGTGCGCACGAACGTGAGCCGACCGAAGAACGATCGGAACCGTTCAATCTGCGCCTCCGTCTGTTCGATTAGGGTCGGCGAGTAGTCGACGGGGGAGCGGTAGTGGTTCGTGAGGGTCATCCACCGGAGCGTTCCTGGTTCGTGGTTTTTCAGAAAGTCGCGGATTGTCGTGAAGTTTCCTTTCGACTTCGACATCTTCGCCCCGCCGATCGTGAGGAACCCGGTGTGCATCCACACGTCTACGAGCGGTTGTCCCGAGAGGGATTCCTGCTGTGCAATCTCAGCTTCGTGGTGGGGGAACTTCAGGTCAGCGGCACCGCCGTGGATTTCGTAGTGCGTGCCGAACGAGCTCTCGGTGATAGCGGTGTCCTCGATGTGCCACCCGGGTCGCCCCCAGCCGAGCTGTGTCTTCCAGAACGGCTCACCATTTTTTACAAACGTCCTCTTCCACCACGGAGCGTCCGTGAGCTCGTGTTCGGGAAACTTCCAGAGCGCGAAATCTCCGCGGTTGTGCTTCGCAATACTCTCATCGATGCGGGAAACCCCGTCCTCTGCCTGCGCCGCCGTTCTCCGTGAGAGCTTCCCGTACCCGGGGAACGTGGTGATGTCGAAGTAGATCCCATCGTTGGGGATTGTGTACGCGTGTCCCGTTCCCATGAGCTCTCTCACCTGCTTCACGATTGCGGGGATGAACTTGCTCGCCCGCGCGTGGCGGCGCACCGAGGTGATCCCGAGGCGTCCCATGTCTTCGAGGTACGCGTCGGTGTAGAAGGAGGCGACCGCAGAGGGCGACTTTTTCTCTTCCCGTGCGCGGGCGATGATGCGGTCATCGACGTCGGTTATGTTTTGTAGGTACGTGATCTGGTTCCCGCGCGATGCGACGTACTTTGCGAACGCGTCGAACATGAGGTACGTGCGGGCGTGTCCGATGTGCGAGTAGTCGTACACGGTCGGTCCGCAGACGAACATCCTCGTCTCTCCGTCCGGAGATTTGGGGAGGGCTTTCAGTTCTCCCGAGAGCGTGTCGAAGATGCGGAGCATAGGAGAATTGTAGCAGGGGAGGCGGGAGGGAGGAAATGTGAGGTATTTTCCCTTTTCTTACCCCTGGTTCCACCCCCAGCTCCTAGAGTACGTTCTTCTTGCGGAGGACGAATACGAGCACGCCGATGAACACGGTGATGCCGATGAACACCGCCCAGAAGTCAGACGGTTTGGATATGAACGCGTGCGCGACAGTCGGCTCGAGGGCGATCGTCGAGTAGAGGAGGAGGGGGAAGGTGAGGAACCCGAGGATGGTGAACCTGCGCATGATCTCGGTCGTCTTGAAGTTCAAGATCTGGGAGATCGTTTCGCTGTATGACTCGACGGTCGCCCGTAGGTTCTCGAGGAGGTAGTGCATCTTGAGGAACTCACCGAGCAGGTCCGTGAAGTAGATTCGGTACTCGTTGCCCCAGAACTTCGTTCCGGTATCGGTGAGCGACTCGAGGGTCACACGTTGCGGAGCGGTGATGATTGAGAAGTTCAGGAGGTCGCGTCGCACGTACGAGATTTCTTCGAGGAGCTGGTAGCTCGGCTCGGCAAAGATGCGGGACCCGACGGCACCGACCTTCTGTTCGACGTGCCGGAGCTCGCGGAGCGAGAACTCATTGATCTCTCGGATGATGTGGTACACGATCTGGGCGGTAGAGCTGATCTCGTCTTCGGTGCGCCTCGTGAGCGAGTTCATGAACTGCTCGATCGGCTCGAGAGATTCGTACGATACGGTGATGAGCGTCTCGCGGGAAATGACGAAGTCGATCTCGCCTTTCCGCGAGGTCCGGTCGTCTGGGTTGTAGAGGGGTAGGTGGTACGCGAGGAAGATGTACGTGCCGTAGCTCTCAACCCGGCTCCGATCCGAAGGCTTAGAGAGCTCTTGGTGGATGAGCGGGTGGACGGGGATGATTTTGGGAAGGTCGAGGAGCTCCTGCTCGTTCGGGTTCGTGACGTTCACCCAGGTGAACCGATCGTTGATGGTGTACTTCTTAATCATTTGGTGTGTGGTTACTTGCTCCAGTTCAGAATTATCCTATCGATCCTCGGCGTTTCGGTCTGCAGGAGGTTGCTCCGTAGCTGTACGCGGTACTTGAGGTACCGGTACCCGGAGACCTGTGCCGGGTCGATACAGATTGGCTTCCCCTGGGTCTGCGAGGCGGGGGATGATAAGCCGAGGTAGTTTCCCTGGAAGCCTGATACCGAGCACGGGGTGTCGTACGCGTTGGTCGACAGCCCGCCGGGTCCCGTGAACGACCACGTGCCCGTGTTGCACGAGGGCGCGTTCGTCGCGCCGTTCGAGCAATTCGATGCGGCAACCTGGAACCCGACGTAGGTCGCAGCTCCCGTCCCGTTCGCGCTCGCGGATCCGTACCACGTGATGCTGTTCAAGACCGACCCGCCGGTCGAGAGCGTATCGACGGTCGCCGAATCGAGGGTGCCGACCGAGGAGGTCGATGTCCACGACGTTTTCACCTTGTAGGGGACCGAGCTCGAGGCGAAGCTTATCCACCCGATCGTGTTGTTCCACGCGTACCCCGAGAAGTTTCCGGAAGAGTCGATGATGACGTTGTACGTAGACGCTGCGCAGTTTCCGTGGTTGTAGCAGTTGAAGCTAATCCACCCGACGTTGTCGTTCCACGCGTACCCGGAGAGGGTTCCGACCGCATCCGCCGTGCACCCGGTGGACGTTGACCACGAGCCGTTGCACACACGGTAGTTTGATGTGCCGCAGATGTTCCCCGAAGGGCTCGTCGCGCAGTCGAGGGAGATCGGTCCGATCGAAGAAGACGCGTACCCGTCCATCCCGGTACCCCACACCATGGCCGTTCCGGGAGAGTAGAAGTCTATGTAGCCCACGACGTCGTTCCACGCGAACTGTTCGTTGACCGTTGAGCTGATGTTCGTCATCGCGGAAGCCGTCGCGACGATGCCGAAGGCGACCGCGAGGGCAACGACGAGCCAGAAAATAATTTTAATACGAGAAACGTTCGGCATTTCTCGTTCAGTTTACCATAGTCGTTAGCAGAGTCTGATATAATGAGAGGAAGATGGATAGGAAGCAGATCGCAGTCATTGCGGGTACAGCGTTCGTCGTGGCGGTGATCATCGTCATCGGGCTCGTTACGCGGAAGAATGGTGGTATCGGTTCGATGATTTTCGGACCGGAGACGTCTGTTTCTGGGACATCCTCCTCGGGAACGTCATCAGCTAACCAAGAACCGAAGCTGTTTTCCCTCGAGGTTCCGAAGAATAGAGAGATCACCGTGCCGAAGAACCAGGCGCCAGCCTCGGTTGGTAGCTCTAATATTGTCGGTACGTACGAGGTATCGATCTCCCCTAAGGGTTTCAGCCTGAATCGGATAACAGTGAAGGTGGGGAACATCGCCCAGATAAAATTTACCGCGGTAGATGGTGCGTATGATGTTGAGATTCCGTACCTCCAGATGTACACCTCGGTTCCGCAGGGTCAGACGAAGCTCATTGCGTTCCAAGCAACCACGGTGGGGACGTTCGTGTTCCAGTGCCGTGACCGCTGTCCGGAAACAAACGGGAAGGGAGAGCTCCTCGTGATACCGGAGTAGCTGGATAAGAGAGAATGGGGAACACACATAAAAAAACAGAGGTGAAACAGAGGGTGAGCAGAAAAGCGTCCGCTCTCTTCTTTGTTGTTTCTCTCTTTGCTTCCCTGATTTCTATTTCTATCGTTTCCGCTCAGTTCATAGGTCCTTCGGGTTCGCCTCCGAACGGGGGGAGCGCGGTGCTCTCGAGTACTTCGTCTCGCGCGTTCGTCATCAATACCTCAACGGTCTACTCGTCGCTCCCGGTGACATTCAACATCCCGACCTCGACGTTCAGCGGAAACCTGTTCGCGAACTCGTTCGTTGGTGGTCTCTCGGGGACGCTCAACGCAATCAACCTGCAGTCCGGAGTTTTTGCGAGCAGTACCGGTGGTGGCGCGTTCGCGTTTCCCGCATCGCTCGGCATCGGAACATCCACGACGACCGGTTTCCCGACGAACGGACTCTTCGTTACGGGCAACATCGGCATCGGAGCCTCATCGGTTTTCGGTTCTGGTGCAACATTCGGCTGTGCGAGCTGTGCAGCCTCCACAACCCTCGAGCTCTACAATAGTTCGACTGGAGATACAACGCTCCGTAACAACTACTCGAACGGAGATATTATTCTTTTACCCGGTTCGAGTGGAAACGTCGGCATCGGAACCTCAACGCCCACATCGCTCCTCACGGTAGGGAACAACAACCAGTTTACGGTATCGAGCGGTGGCGGGGTGCAGGCGAACTCGTTCCAGTGTAACGGATCTTCGTGTCAGTACTCGTTCGGCGGAGATACGTTCTTCTTGAGGGACGCTGCGGGGAGTACGATTGCCCAGCGGACAGGCACGACTTCTCAGACCTTCAGGCTCTACAACACATACACCGATGCATCGAACTACGAACGTCTTGCTTTTGCGGGAACTGCGGGAGGTGCCTTTACGATCACGAGCCAGGCTGCTGGAACGGGATCCGTCCGTAACATTGCGTTAATGGGTGGGAGCGTTGGTATTGGAACGGTTGCCCCATCCTCCACCCTCCACGTGGTTGGTACCTCATCGTTCACCGGTGGAAACGTCGGTATCGGTACGACCGTTCCGACGAGTACCCTCACGGTTGCGGGTGAGGTGAAGAGCACGACCGGTGGTTTCCGGTTCCCTGACGGAACGGTTCAGATGTCCTCCGCAGCGGCTGTTATCACCTCACAGTGGACCTCGACCTCAACGGGTATTTTCTACAACTCGGGGAGCGTGGGCATCGGAACTGTCAGTCCATCGACTCCTCTTGAGGTTCAAGGGGTTGTTACTTCAATAGGACAGATTACTTTAGGCAAAGCGGGGGCTCAAAATGCTGTTGTGGAAACACCGGAATCGCTCATCTTTAATATCGATTCAAATAATGATCAAACAGACAGAACTTTTTCAGTTCGTCATGATGGGACAGGTCAAGGTGGTGGTACTGAATTGTTTAGAATTCAAGAAAACGGCAACGTCGGCATCGGTACGGTTGCACCGTCCTCGACGCTCCACGTGGTTGGCACTTCAACCCTGAACGGAAACATCGGGGTGGGTACAGCTCCAGCTGC
>JAYSOF010000043.1:0-1310 GCA_043723165.1 bacterium | reverse complement strand
ATATTCGCCCGAGTGGAGAAGCCATTCGATTTGTTCGTTCCAAAAACGATTGCCTTACCATTAGGCTACAGCCCGTCATTGTCGGGCTGGCTGGACTCGAACCAGCAATTCTTGTTTGCGTGTAGGGCCTCTACGAACGGGCGAAACTTTTGGGTGGAGCCCACGTTCGGAATTGCACCGAAACCTCCCGGGTACAGGCCGGGAGCTCGACTCTCGAGCTGCATGGGCGAAGAGAATCGGAGACGCGGCGCGGTGTGTTCACGCGCCGGTCTCCGCAGAGTTTGGAATAGAGCCCACGCCCGGAGTCGAACCGGATTCACGCCGCTTACGATGCGGGTGCTTGTCGACCATCGAGAAGCATGGGCACGAGCGCACGCGGGTTTACGCGTGCGGGGAGCGAGCGGCGCGAACGCACGCCCGCTCCGAAGATTTGCGAGAGCTCCAGCGGAAGGAATCGAACCTCCGAGATGACCGGTTAACAGCCGGCGGCCTGACCATTCGGCTTCGCTGGAAAAATTCGGCTCGCCGCGCGCGTGGAGCAAAGTGCTCCGCGAGCGCGGTCGAGCCAGTAGCGCCAAGTTTTCAGAGAGCATGGGCCACGCGCGAGATCGCGCGAGGCTTGGTTCCGGGCACAGGATTCGAACCTGTGTTTCTGGATTCAGAGACCAGCGTCCTGCCAGCTAGACGATCCCGGAGTGACGAGAGCGACGTGCAGACGCACGTTCGCCCAGTAGGTCCGGAGGGAATCGAACCCTCACCACCTCGATTAAGAGTCGAGTGCGCTTGCCTATTACGCTACGGACCCGAGCGGCGCGTGGGAGCACCACGCGCCGGGGGGATAGAGATGAAGTGGGACGCGAGGGAGTTGAACCCTCATCCCTCGGGGTAAAAGCCCGGTGCTCGGCCTGATTGAGCTAGCGTCCCGGACCGGATGCCAAAGTATGGCGTTTGATTTGTGTGTGAAAACCTTAGATACCAAGCTTGAGAAACATGATTGAACCTCGTAGACAAAGTCGTACTGTTCGGCGCACCCCACATGGGGCGCCGACCTTTCGGACGAAAAGCTGTTCCCGCTCGTGAGCTCGGGCTCGAGCCTGAGCTCGAGTGGCGACGAGGGGAGTCCGACCCGCAGAGCGCGGAAACGCGGGAGCGAGAGCCAGAAACGAGAAAAACCGCCTCGGGGGGCTACCCCGGGCGGTCTTCGAATTCGGCTCCCAGTGAAGGAGACGGTACGAGGACCGCTAGGGGGTTCCCTCCTGCTTGGCATTCACGTTCGTATCGAGGCGACCGAACGCAGAAGAACAGACAGG
>JAYSOF010000042.1:0-1468 GCA_043723165.1 bacterium | reverse complement strand
CATAGTCAGAGATGGAGCGCTCGAGCTCGTAGATGATCGATGAGCTCACGATCGAAACTTTCTTCGCACGGGCGACGTTATCTGCTGCGAAGGAAACGTGCTCGATTGAGGTGCTCGCCGTATTCGGCGCCGCAAAGGGTAAGCAGCGTGTAGTTGGCGGACGCATCCTCCGGGGTCCCATCAAGAACCACAGCTCGTTCGAAATCTGGCACGAGCAGCGGCTCGTCGGACCAGGACGCATCCTGAACCTCCAGTCGGGACGCCAGGACATCCAGGAAGCCCTCGCCGATCAGGAAGTCGGACTCCTCGTCGAAACAGAAGACCCAATTAAGGTCGGGAACCTCCTCGTCTTCGCCTAACCCATGCGCACGTTCCGTAACCTCCGCCTCGCAGAACTCATCGAGCACGAGCTCGGGATGATGTTCGCGCGCGAATTCGATTTTAATGGCGCCCTCGTCACGATTACCTCGGTTGATGTATCACCAGATTTATTGCAGGCAAACATCAAGCTTGCTATCATTCCCCAAGAGCGTGGGCTCACCGTGTTTAAGCAGATTGAGAACGAAGAGCGCCGCCTCCGGGGAACGCTCCTCCGCAAGCTCAAGCTCCGCCTCTTCCCCCGGCTCTCGTTCACGATCGACGAACCTAACGGAGAGACGAGCGTAGAACCTTCCTAACGCACCTCGGCCACGTGGCGAAGTAGCTAACGCAGCGGTCTGCAAAACCGCGACTCGCGGGTGCAAGTCCCGCCGTGGCCTCAAGAATTTTTTGCTCGGGTGGCGGAATGGTATACGCTCGACACTTAAAATGTCGCGACCGCAAGGTCATGTGGGTTCGACTCCCACCCCGAGCACACCGCAAAAAAGAAGAACCTCGCACTGTTGCGAGGTTCTCTGTTATAGAGCTGACTCTTACCAACCCCACGCGAACCCGAACTTTTCGCCCAAGATATTTCGGATTCCCCAGAAATCGTTCTCCTCAACGGGAAACGTGACCGGGATGCGGGCGAAATCCAACCCGAGCTCTGCGGTGTACGCGGTACCGACCGACCAGAGCCTCATCACCTTCTGAGCTTCGTACAGGTTCGGAATGCTACCCGTCCAGCAGATGAAGTTCCGACCGCGAGAACGGTGGATGTGAAACTTTTCCTCGTGCTCGTTGCCCACGAAATCGTGGCTGATGATCTCGATCTCGAAGTGGCGCCCATCGTACAGCTGCTTGGCGTGCTCACGGTAAAAATCCGGTTCGATCTGCTGGTCTTCAACGCAGTCAGAACGGAATACGCGAAAATCGAACCCGTACCGCTTCTGCTTGATTACCGATGAAACGGTCAGGTGGGAAGGAAAGCTTACTACTTTTCTCATACGGTCCCTCTCTAGTGGTTGGATGATTTGTTAAAAGTGCCCACTGAATCTTGCGAGCTAGCAAGGTGCTGTCAAATAAAAAAACAAAACGGACGGTCACCTTG
>JAYSOF010000041.1:0-2777 GCA_043723165.1 bacterium | reverse complement strand
ACGGCGAGCACCTCAATCGAGCACGGTTCCTTCGCGGCAGCTTTCGTCGCATAGTCAGAGATGGAGCGCTCGAGCTCGTAGATGATCGATGAGCTCACGATCGAAACTTTCTTCGCACGGGCGACGTTATCTGCTGCGCGGTCAACCTTCACGCGGAATCCGATGATGATTGCCCGCGTGCTCTCGGCTCCCTTAACATCGGTCTCGTAGATCGTGCCGATCGAAGAGTCGATGATGCGGAGGGGGAATATCGTGGAGAGCTTGAGGACGATGCCCTCGAGCGCTTCGAGTGAAGCAGACTCGTCAGCCTTGAGGATGAGGGGGAGCGCGTTCTCCGCAATCTCACCGACGTCCTCTTTTGGTACCCTTTTTGTAGCTGCTCCTGCGGCAGCGCGGACGGCTACCTCATCGGTACTCGCGAAGAACAGCTCGCCGACCTTCGGGAGCGATTCGAACCCTACGATGGCGCACGGTGAGCTCGCAGAGAGCTCTTTCTGTCCCTTGCTTAAGAAGTCTTCGATGATGCGGATCTTTCCGAATGCGGACGGCGTTGCGATGCACATCTTGGGTGCAACCTTTCCACCGCGGATGATTCCGCTCGCGAGGATTCCGCGACGTGGGTCGAGCCGGGCCGAGGTGATGATTCCGCTCGCGAGCCCTTCTGGTTCCTGCGGGGGATCAACCTCGATCGCGAGGAGGATGAGGTCGAGGAGCTCTGGTATTCCGGTGCCCGCTTTCGCTGAGATCTCGTGCCACGAGACGTTCCCACCGTAGCCCTCGAGGTACACGCCAGAGTTCGCGAGGTCCTGCTTCGTCTTCTCTACGTTCGCGCCAGGCTTGTCTATCTTGTTGATGGCAACGATGAATGGGGTCTTCGCGGACTCGATGCGTGCGATTGCGTCTTTCGTCTGCGGTTTCACGCCGTCGTCTGCGGCGACGACGAGGATCGCGAGGTCAGCAACCTCAGCTCCGTACGTGCGCATGTTCGAGAACGCCTCGTGCCCCGGGGTATCGATGAAGGTGATCTTCTTCCCCGCGTGGACGACCTCGTACGCCCCAATTGATTGGGTGATACCGCCAGCTTCCCGTTCGGCGACGGAAGTTTTGCGGATGTAGTCGAGGAGCGTCGTTTTTCCGTGGTCGACGTGCCCCATGACTGCGACGATGGGCGGTCTGGTTCGCATAATCCTACCGTACCATCCAACCCGCGTGAACACAAGAAATTACCTTGAAAATGGTGGAGAGGTGCCGTACACTGGGAACGCTCTATCATGAGGAAGGAAGACGGAGGCGTGGCCGAGTGGCTGAAGGCAGCATCCTGCTAAGATGTTAGGGGGGTAACCCCCTCGAAGGTTCGAATCCTTCCGCCTCCGCAAAACAAAAACACCGAAAGGTGTTTTTTAGTTGCGGATACGGGAGCGAGCCGACTGCTCGGTTCGCGATAAGGATTCGAACGCCAGAGCTTGCGCTTGCTAGCAAGTAAGCGCGCGAGGCGGTGCCCAGACAACTTTTTGCGACGGCAAAAAGTTAGTCGAGGGCCAATCCTTCCGCCTCCGCAAACTGAAGACGACACACGTGTCGTTTTTTTGTTTTACACCGCCTCGTGTACAATAGTATGTATGCAAGTACTCTGGACGATCGGTTGGCTGTTCACCGTCGGGTACCTCCACCTCACGTTTTGGAATGGTGTCCTCGCCCTCCTCATCTGGCCGTACTACCTAGGGGTTAAGCTCGTTAAGTAGATTCACGTGGAGCACTACATCATAAAAGCATCGGGGGAACGGCAGCTGTTTTCGGAGGCGAAGCTCCGCTCTGCGCTCGAACACGCGATGGTAGCTCCTGACCTCGTAGGTAGCATCGTGGCCCGCGTGCGGGCCGAGCTCCACGATGGGATGACGACTTCCCAAATTTACGCGCTCGCGTTCTCGTTCTTGAGAGAGCAGTCGCACCCCAAGACCCAGTGGTACGGGCTCCGCCAGGCGATCATGGAGCTTGGCCCAGACGGGCACGCGTTCGAGAAGCTCGTCGGAGAAATTTTGGAGACAGAGGGGTATAGGGTTAAGACGGGACAGGTCGTCCAGGGAGCCTGCGTGACGCACGAGGTAGATGTTGTGGCTGATAACGGGGTGGAGCGGATACTCGTCGAGTGCAAGTTCCACAACGATCAGAGCATCAAGTCGGACGTGAAGGTTGCGCTCTACGTGCAGGCGCGCTTCGAAGACATCAAGAAGCGTGCGGTGCGCGAAGGCTTGAACGAGTTCCACGCAACGTGGCTCGTCACGAACACAAAGCTATCCGAAGATGCGGTCCGCTACTCGAGGTGCGTTGGGATGCAGGCGATCGGATGGGGGTACCCAGAGGAGGGGAACCTAGAGCAGCTCATCGAGCGTGCCGGTTTGCACCCCGTGACCTCGCTCACAACGCTCGGTGCTCGGGAGAAGCGCGAGCTCTTGAATATTGGAATTGTTACCTGCAGGAGCCTTGCAAAAGATCCAACCTCGCTCGCGCGGATCGGTATGGGTGAAGCTCAGGTGAGCGCCGTGATGGGTGAGGTAAAGGAACTTTGCGGAGAAACGGTTTGAGGGTATACTCGTTTTACCGTTAACAACGGTCCCATCGTCTAGCGGCTAGGACGCTGCCCTTTCACGGCGGAAACAGGGGTTCGATTCCCCTTGGGACTACGGAGTAGTTACAAAACACCACGCCTGCGCGTGGTGTTTTCGGGAATCGAACACCGGACCTTGTGCGAGTTAGTAAACGAGCACGGGAGGTGGTGG
>JAYSOF010000040.1:0-4238 GCA_043723165.1 bacterium | reverse complement strand
GGATAGGTCGTTTCATATTCGGGGCTTACTTTTTCTACAGTGGCATCAACCACTTCACGAAGCTTTCCGGGCTCGCCGGTTACGCCGCTTCTAAGAAGATTCCGTACCCTAAGGCTGCGGTCATCTTGAGCGGAGTTCTCCTCCTCTTGGGTGGACTCGGAGTCGCCCTCGACGTGTACAGCGTGCACGCCGCGATTCTCCTCCTCATCTTCCTCGTCCCGACGACCTTCGCAATGCACCCGTTCTGGTCAGAAACTGATCCGGCAGCTCGCATGGGAGACGAGGTGAACTTCACGAAGAACCTCGCCCTCATCGGTGCGGCTCTCATGCTCCTCGTTTAGGCATCTCTGTCTTGTGGTACAGAAACCTCCGCACCCCGCGGGGGTTTCCTGTGTATAATACCAAGGCTAATTGCTATGGAGACGGTTACCGTAAACGATCTCATGCAGCGCGGGTACCGGTACAACCTCGAGTTCAGAGAGGGTACCCACTTCCATCCCGATTTTAAACCGGACCTTACCCCGAAAGAGATGCTCACACTCGGTGTGTTCGGGGGTAAGTACATGACGGATTGTGCTCCGGAATTTCCACTCTCTTGGTTTTCCAACGCAAAGCTGTGCCACGAACGGCACGATCCGAAGCTAAATCTTTTCGGGGTGAACGCGAGCCAATCGCTCGCTGTCTGGCGGGCGAAGGGTTGGATCAGAAAAGAAGATCCGCGCGGTTGGTTCCAGTGGTACTCACGGTACTACCGCGGGCGGCGCATCTCTGGCTACGACGAGGTTCAGATCGGCCGTTGGAAGGCGATGGTTCGTCACGTTGCACAGGTAAGGAACAGTTGCCGTCCCGGCGACGTATCGTGCCACACGAAGCAGCGTCAGGCGCTCCTCCACTGGGCGTACGATAGTCGAAACTTTTAACGCCGATGATTACCGACGAAGAACTTGCGCGGAGCGCAGCTAACGGCGACGAGGGAGCGTTCGCCGAGCTCGTAAAACGGTACCTCCGTCCGATTTTTTCTTTCGTGTACCGGTATACCGAGAGCGCTGACGCTGAAGACGTATCCCAGGACGTTTTCATCCGTGCGTGGCGTGCCATCGAATCGTTCGAACCTGAGAAGCGCTTTAAGACCTGGCTCTTCGCGATAGCGAAGAATGCTGCGCTCGATTGGCTGAAGCGGAAGAAACCGACCGCGTTCTCTAATTTCGATACCGAAGCGGGGGAGAACGTGATCAGTGATACGGTACCCGACCCGAGCCAGGACCCGAACGACCTCATCTTACGAATTGATTCCCGAGAAGAAATCTCGAGGGTGCTCGGCATCCTCAACCCAGAAGACCGTGCGATCGTACTCATGCGTGTCCGCGATGAGCTCTCGTTCGAGGAGATAGCTGAAGTTTTCGGTAAACCCCTCAACACCGTGAAGAGCAGGTACCGCAGGGCAATCCTGAAGGTCCGCGAGGGAGGTCCGCACCGAAACAGGTAACCAGCTCGTACAAGTTACTATGGAAAGCTTCGGGTCCGAACCAGCCCTCGAACCGTCCCAAGATCTGAGCTCTCGCATCGCCTCTCAGGTTCACCGCGCTCGGGTGGTGAGGGTGAGAAAGCTCGTGGGGTTTGGGCTCCCGCTCGCCCTGGGCGTCGTGGCGCTCGCGAGCCCCGCGGTGAGGTACATCGGGTTTGAGTTCTCACGCTCTGGGTTCGGCGAGTACCTTTTGCTCTTGTTTTCTGATCCCGGTTTTGTTTTTTCAAACCTAGGTATCTTTTTTTCCGCTCTCATCGAAACCGCACCTGTCGTAGGCACCGCGCTCGCCCTCACCGCGATCGTTTTTGGTGCGCTCGCCGTTCGGAACATCATCACCGCCGTTCATCCCCGGCGTTTCACAACCAACCAGAACCATGGATAAGCTCAAGCTGTTCGTTCGGTCTAAAATTTTTGTTCGCTCACTCTACGTCTTCGGTGGGTTGCTCCTCGTGTGCCTCGTTTTCTTTGCTGGCATTTCGGTCGGGTACCGCAAAGCCTCGTTCGCGTACCGCTGGGGTGAGACGTACCACCGTAACTTTGGTGGCCCGACCGCCGGGTTCCTTCCCGGTGTGCCACCCGAAGATTTTGTGAACCGCCACGGTGCGTTCGGTCGCGTCGTTTCAGTCGAGCTCCCCGAGCTGCTCATCGAGTCACCCGACGGCCTCGAGAAGACGATCCTCGTCGGTACCAGTACTACCGTCATGAAGTTCCGCGACCGAATCATGCCGTCCGACATCGAGCTGAACGACCGTGCGGTCGTCATCGGCTCTCCGAACAACGACGCGCAAATTGAGGCTCGGCTCATCAGAATCATGCCGGGAGATATCCGCTAACCCGAACACCTACCAACGCTACCCATGAAAAAAATAATTTCGTTTACCAGGTCGATCAAACTGTTTGTCCTCGCGCACAAGGTTACCTCAATCGTCATCGCCCTCGTCCTCGTAATCGGAGGCTACAAGGGGTATGGCGCACTCACCTCGACCGCCGGAGAAACGCAGTACACCGTTTCGCGGGTGTCCCGATCGACGATTGTAACTTCGGTGAGCGGAACGGGTCAGGTTTCATCGTCGAACCAGGTTAGCATCAAGCCGAAGGTTGGCGGTACCGTGGTTTCCGTAAAGGCTACCGACGGACAGGTGATGAAGAGCGGTGACATCATCCTGAGCATCGATGCCACAGATGCATACAAGTCTATTCGGGACGCCGAGGCAAACCTCGCCTCAGCGGAGCTTTCGCTCCAGAAGCTCACGAAGGCAGCGGATACGCTATCCCTCCTCAAGTCAGAGAACGCGCTCACGCAGGCGAAGCAGTCGAAAGAAGACGCGATCACTAACCTCGCGAAGGCGTACGACGACGGGTTCACCTCAATCTCGAACGCGTTCCTCAACCTTCCGGGAACCGTGAGCGGTATGAACGATATTTTGAACGGGACGCAGGTGAGTAGTTTCGGACAGTTCAACGTTGGTGCGTACTACGAGATCATCAAGTCATACCAGACGAACCCGGACCAGCTCCGCGACTCAGCCGTTACGAGCTTCAACCTAGCGAAGGCTGCGTACGATGAGAACCTGCAAGACTACAAAAACGTAACCCGCGCTTCGGATCGCGGTACGGTCGAAGCGCTCATCTCCCAAACGTACCAGACGACGCGCTTGCTCTCCGACGCTACGAAGAATATCAAAAACTTTCTCGATGCGGTGCACGACACCGAGGTAAACTACCTCCACGTGAGGACTCTCCCCGCAACCCTTGTGACGCACGAGTCGAACATCCAGAGCTACACGGGGACGACGAACGGTCACCTCCAAACCCTCCTGAGCATCAAGAACACGATCAGTGATACGAAGAACTCGATCACAAACGCGACGCTCTCGATTGAAGAGAAGATCCAATCGCTCGCCGACCTCAAGAGTGGCGCCGACCCGCTCGATGTGAAGTCTCAGGAAATTTCTATCCAGCAGCGGAAGAACGCGCTCCTCGATGCACAGGAAGCTCTCGCTGATTACACCGTTCGGGCCCCGTTCGACGGCGTCGTGTCTGGTATCACCGTGAAGAAGGGGGATGAAACGTCCGCCGGTACGGCTATCGCCTCGTTCCTCACAAAGCAGAAGTACGCTGAAATTACCCTGAACGAGGTTGATGCGGTGAACGTGAAGGTCGGCCAGAAGGCGACCGCGACGTTCGACGCCATTCCGAACCTCTCCGTTTCGGGCCAGGTCATGAGCGTGGATTCGCTCGGTACCGTGAGCCAGGGGGTGGTTACCTACGCGATAAAGATTGTTTTCGATACGCAGGATGAGCGGATCAAATCTGGGATGAGCGTGAACGTTTCAATCGTGACCGATGTCCGTACCGATATCCTCGTGGTTCCCGCCTCTGCCGTGAAGACCGCGACCGACGGATCGTCATACCTCGAGGTATTTTCGGAGCTTCCCGCGGGCGCAACGGTTAGCCAGACGTTCGTTTCAGCAACCGCACCTCAGGCACAGAACGTTACGGTCGGCGTTTCGAATGATACCGACACCGAGGTTGCTACTGGAATTTCCGAAGGAGCGTACGTGGTAACGCGCACCGTGGTTTCTACCGGGACGACGAGTGTTGCCGCTCCGTCTGCATCGAGCCTCTTGGGCGGCACAAGGTCGGGTGCTGGTGCAGCCCGTTCCGTCGGACGGTAAGCTCGGTTCACCCCTCTATGATTGAGATACGGAAC
>JAYSOF010000039.1:0-17382 GCA_043723165.1 bacterium | reverse complement strand
AGGGTCCTCCGACTGCCAACGGCAAGCCGGGAATCCACCACATTCTCGCGCGCTCGTTCAAAGACATCGTTCCGCGCTACAAGACGATGCGCGGTTTTTCGGTTTCTCGGAAGGGTGGGTGGGACACCCACGGGCTCCCCGTTGAGATCGAAGCTGAGAAACAGCTCGGACTCCAATCGAAGAAGGAGATCGAGGCGTACGGCATCGAGAACTTCAACGCGGTCTGCAAGAGGTCTGTGTGGAAATACAAAGATGAGTGGGAGCGCTTAACTGAACGGATAGGGTACTGGGTAGATTTAAAGAATCCGTACATCACGTACGAGAACCGCTACATGGATTCTGTGTGGTGGATCCTCCGCGAGGTTTCGAAAAAGAAACTGCTCTACAAGGGTCACAAGATATTGCCGTGGTGCACGCGGTGCGGAACCGGGCTCTCCTCGCACGAACTCGCGCTCGGGTACAAGGAGGTTACCGACAAGTCGGTTTTTGTGAAATTCAAATTGAAGACTGGGCAGAAAGTGGGGGATTTTATTACTGATGATAAGACGTATGTTCTCTCGTGGACGACAACACCCTGGACGCTCCCCGGGAACGTCGCGCTCGCGGTGGGAGGAAAAATTTCTTACGTGCTCGTGGAGCAGGGGAACGAGGTGCTCGTACTCGCTGATGAGCTCTACAAGAAAGTGTTGGGAAACGAGGTTAAGGTTATCGGGAAAATTTCGGGCGCCGACCTCATCGGGCTCCGGTACGAACCACTCTTCGTGGTTCCTGAGCTTGTTAACCCGAAGGCGTACCGTGTGTACGGTGCAGATTTTGTGACGACAACCGATGGAACCGGCGTGGTTCATACGGCGGTTATGTACGGAGAGGACGACTACAACCTCGGTAAGAAGGTTGGGCTCCCGCAGTTCCACACCGTAGACGAACAGGGAAAGTTCATCGCGAGCGTTCCGGAAGTTGGCGGGATGCAGGCGAAAGATCCGAAGACCGAACACTTCATTTTCAACCACCTCGAACGGAACGGGCTCCTGTTCCGAACCGAGAGCTACAAACACGAGTACCCGTTCTGTTGGCGCTGTGGAACTCCGCTCCTCTACTACGCGCGTGATTCGTGGTTCATCAGCATGAGTAAGCTGAACGCTAAGCTCAAAGCGGCAAACTCCCACGTGAACTGGGTGCCTCAGCACATCAAAGAGGGGAGGTTCGGAGAGTGGATTTCTGGTGCGAAGGATTGGGCGATCTCGCGGTCGCGGTACTGGGGGACGCCGATTCCCGTATGGGAGTGCGATACGTGCGACCACGTCCGCGTCGTGGGCGGGGTGGACGACCTCGCCTCGCTCCTCACCTCGAGCGGAAACCGCTACGTGCTCTCACGGCACGGCTTCGCCGAGAACAACCTTAAGAACGTCTGCATTTCGTGGCCGGAGCCGTCTCCCCACCACCTCACGCTCACCGGACACGCGCAGGTGGATAAGCTTGCGCGGGCTGTCGCACGGCTCAAGCCGAACCGCATCATCGCCTCAGACCTCACCCGTACGAAAGAAACCGCAGAAACCATCGCTGAGGCGACGAATCTTTCCGTTTCGTACGATGAGCGCCTCCGGGAAATAAACGTTGGGGATTTCAATGGAAAGCCCGTTTCGTACTACGGTGAGTTCTACAAATCGAACGCTGAGAAATTTGAGAAGGCGACGCCGAACGGGGAATCGCTCACCGACCTCCGGACGCGTGCGTACGAGCTCATAAAAGATTTAGAAAGGAAGTACCACAGCGAGACAATCGTACTCGTGAGCCACGAGTACACGATCTGGATGCTCGAGGCCGTCATCCGCGGGTGGTCAACTGAGGACGCGCTCCGCGCGAAGGGGGAGGGCGAGTTCATCAAGAACGCCGAACACCACACACTCGAGTTCTTCCCCGGTCCCCGAGATCTATCGGGTGCGTACGACCTCCACCGTCCGTACATCGACTCCGTTACCTTCCCGTGCAGGGCAAAGGGTTGCGGGGGCACCATGCGCCGCATTCCCGAGGTGCTCGACTGCTGGTTCGACTCCGGCGCGATGCCGTTCGCGCAAGACCACTACCCGTTCGAGCGGAAGGGAAGGTTTTCTGCTCAGAAGATTGCGTTCCCCGCTGATTACATTTCCGAGGGTATCGATCAGACCCGCGGGTGGTTTTACACACTCCTCGCCGTCTCGGTGCTCCTCGGAAAGCGTGAGGCGTACCGGAACGTGATTTCGCTCGGGCTCATACTCGATAAGAACGGACAGAAGATGTCGAAATCGAAGGGGAACGTCGTCGACCCGTGGGAGGTTGTCTCGAAGTACGGAGCAGATGCGGTACGTTGGTACTTCTACACGGTGAACCAGCCCGGCGAACCGAAGAAGTTCGATGAGGCTGACGTTGGTAAGGCGCTTCGGCAGTTCATCATGCTCGCGTACAACTCGTTCGTTTTCTTCGATACGTACGCCGAGAAGAACGTTTCGCTCACCGCGCCGAAACCGAAGAATGAGTACGTGCTCGACCGCTGGCTCGCATCGCGCACCGCGGGTGTCGTAGCGAAAACGACGGCACACCTCGATGCGTACGAAATCGGGGAGGCGGCCCGCACCGTTGAGGAGTTTGCTGGAGACCTATCGCGCTGGTACATCCGCCGTTCGAGGAAACGACTCCAGCGTTCGGAAGATCGTGACGATTACCTCGCCGTTTCCCGCGCGCTCTACACGGCGCTCCGTACGCTCGCAGAGCTCACCGCCCCATTCACCCCGTTCTTTGCTGAGGCTCTCTACCAATCCCTCGTGAACGATAGGGGAGCTTCGGTCCACCTTACCCTCTGGCCGACCGCTCAGACTGGAGCAATCGACCTGAAGCTCGAGGCTGCTATGGAAGCTGCCCGTAAGGTTTCGAGCACGGCACTCGCGGAGCGCTCATCAGCTGCTATCAAGGTTCGCCAGCCCCTCGCGGTCTTGAAGGTGAAGGATGTTAACTCTCCGATCCGTAGCTACCCCGAGATCATCGAGATCATCAAAGATGAGGTGAATGTGAAGAGCATCGTGTTCGATGCTTCAATTGTGGGAGATACCGAGCTCGATCGGACCGTTACCCCCGAGCTCCGCGAGGAGGGAACGGTGCGTGAGTTCATCCGCGTTATCCAAGATTTTAGGCAGAGCGCACTGCTCAGCCCGCACGACTCAATCTTGCTCTCGGTAGACGCGCCAGTTGTGCTCCGCGGTACGCTCGAACGGAACATGTCTGTAATCACGCGTGCCGCGAACGCCCACGAGCTCTCATTTACCCACCCAAAAACTTTCACCGCAGAGCTCGAAACCGAGTTTGAGGGTGATCAGGTCTGGATCGGAATCAGCAAGGGGTAGCCTCTCTAGGTAGAGTTGACTGAGTTCCCCGGGCGTTCTATTGTGCGTTCAGCTGTTCTCATTAACTTTTCAGCTGAAAGGAGTTCCGTATGTTCTGGTCTCTATCAACCTACGCTACGTGGGGCTTCGTCTTAGGTGTCGGTTTCCTCATTGCCGGGGAAACGCTCCTCCGCATGACGTTCAAGGAAGCGTTTGCCGATGACCGTGCTCCAAACGGAGAGGTAATCGAACACGCCGAGGGGCCTGCTGAGGCAATGCTCAGCACTGGTCTCGTCGGTGTCGTCCTATCGATCGTCGGCCTAGTCGCAATATGCGTTTCGAGCTTTGCGCTCTTCTCATGAGCTCGTGGTTACATAAAAACTCCTCCAAATATTTGGAGGAGTTTTTCTTTTACCTTACGAGCCCAACTTTCTTTTTCACCTCGGCGAGCTTTTTCACCGCCACTGCATTTGCCTTCTTTGCACCGCTCACCAGAACCTTTTTAATGTCCGAATCTTTTACCTTTTTCTTCTTTACTTGGAACCCTGCAAGGCGTTCGATGATTGCGTTTGCGAGTGCTGGTTTGAACTCGGCGTACCCCTTGCCCTCGAACGATTTCACAATCTTTTCGACCAGCTGACCGGTCACCGCAGAAAATAGCTCGAGGAGGTTCGAGATGCCCGGGCGGTGCTCTGGGTCGTACGCGATACCGCGCTCCGAGTCTGTTACTGCGCGCTTTATCTTCTGGGTTATTACCTCCGGAGAGTCATCGAGAAAGATACAGCCAGCAGGGGAAGACTTTGACATCTTCTTCGTCGGATCATCCAAGCTCATGACGCGGGGTACGACCGTGTGGAGTGCCTTGGGCTCAACGAACGTATTACCAAACTTACCGTTGAATTTTCGGGCGAGCGTGCGCGCGAGCTCGAGGTGCTGGTCTTGGTCGTTTCCAACTGGCACCGATCCGGCAGAGTAGAGGAGTATGTCGGCAGCCATGAGAACCGGGTAAGCAAATAAGCCCAAGTTAGCAGAGGTTTCTCGAGCCCAACTCGAGAGTTCTTTATTTTCGTTATAAATTTTCTCAGCAATCTCTATGGACATTTTTTTGTCACCAAGGATTTTCTTAATTTCTTCAAAAGCATTTTGGTTGAATGACTCTTTATCTTTAAATTGAGTCATCCTCCGCAGTTCTCCCATCGGGGTTATCGTATTCAGTACCCAGGCGAGCTCGGTGTGGGCTGGGACATCAGACTGTGCGAAGAGTACCGATTTCTTCGGGTTGAGCCCGGCCGCGAGGTAGTCGCGCACGATTCCCTCGATCTCTTTCCGCTTTTCTTTCGGGTCGAAGGGAATGGTGAGCGAGTGGAGGTCCGCGACGAAGAAGAAACAGCTGTGCTTACCAGAGTTCTGAAGCTCTACAAAGTTTGCGAGCGCACCGAGGTAGTTCCCGATGTGGAGCTTTCCGGTTGGTTGGATGCCTGATACGAGTGCGGGTTTCATTTGGTCTAAGTATAAAACGCTTTCGGTATGAATACCAAAACCCCCACAGAGCGGGGGTTTTGTGCCTTTCTAGGTCTAATACCTTACACCTCGATGATGACCGGCAAGATCATCGGGCGGCGCTTCGTCTTGTTAAAGATGTACTGTCCCGCCTGATCGCGGATTAAGGTCTTCACGTAGTCTGCGTCCACCGTCTGGTTGTTACCGTGGGGGATGCGCGTCATCACGTTCCGGATCTTCTTCCGGATCTCATCCAGGATTTCTTGGTTCTCCTTCAGGTAGATGAACCCACGCGAGATGATGTCTGGGTTCTTAATCATCCGTCCACCCTGGCGTTCCATGGTGCAGATGATGACGAGCATGCCCTCCTGCGAGAGGGTGATGCGATCGCGGAGAACGATCTCTCCCACGTCGCCCACGCCCAATCCGTCGACCATGACGTACGTTGCTGGGACCTGTTCGTCGGTAACCTTCACGCTGTCTTTCGCGAGCTCAATCACGACGCCGTTATCACCCAAGAGCGTGTGGTCTGGTTTTAAGCCGAGCACCTCCTGCGCGAGGTGGGCGTTCTTCTGGCGCATGAAGTAGTACCCGTGCATCGGAATGAAGAACTTCGGCTTCACGAGACCCATGACCGTCTTCAGCTCTTCCTGAGGTGCGTGACCAGAGGAGTGGATGTCGAGCATCTTGTAGTGGTAGATCGAGGCACCCTGGCGGGCGAGGTTGTCCTTGAGGCTCTGCACGCTCTTCTCGTTGCCCGGAACGACCGATGAGGAGAGTACGACCATGTCGGTCGGCTTCATGCGGATTTGGCGGTGCTCGCCGTTCGCGATGCGCGCGAGGCTCGCGTTTGCCTCTCCCTGTGCGCCCGTGCAGAGGAGGAGGAGCTTATCGTCGTGGTACCGGCTGATGTCTTCAATCGGGATAATCGTTCCCTTCGAGAACTTGAGGTACCCGAGGTTTTGAACAATCTGCAGGTTCGTCTTCATCGAGCGACCACTGATGGCGACGTGCCGTCCAATTTTCTCGGCGATTTTCACGATCTCACCCAAGCGGTCGAGGAGGGAGGAGAAGCTACCGACGATGATGCGACCCTTCGCGCTCCGGAAGAGCTTCTCGAGCTGTTCTTCGACAACCCGCTCAGAGAGCGAGTGCCCCGGGGTTTCCGAGCCCGTCGAGTCGAGGAGGAGTGTGTGGATGTCTTGGTCGCCGACCCACTTCCACATATCGAGACCCTTCGGCTTTCCGTCGACGTCGTAGTCGAACTTGAACTCTCCCGGGTGGACGATGTTTCCGATTGGGGTCTTGATGACCATACCGAACCCGTCGGGGATGTTGTGGATGACGTCGAAGAACGCGACGTCGAAGTACTTTCCGAACTTGCGCGTGTCTCCGCCCTTCACGATATCAAAGAGAGGCTTCGGCGCGTTCGGGTGGTCTTCCTGGCGCTTCGTGATAATTTCTTTCGTAATCCGCGTCGTCGTCATGACGGGATTTCCGAGCTTCGTCATGATGTGGGGGATTGCCCCGATGTGGTCGTAGTGACCGTGCGTGATGACGAGGCCCTTAATGTTTGCCTTACGCTCTTCGAGGTAAGTCGTATTGGGGATGATGTAGTCGACGCCCGGCGTCTCCTGCTCGGGGAACTGGAGTCCCGCGTCGATCACAAGAATTTCATCTCGGTACTCGAGGAGCATCATGTTCCGTCCGATTTCTTCAAACCCGCCGAGCGGAATGAACCGAACTACGTCGGGGTTGTGGGGTTCGACCTTTTTTACCGTCTTTTGGGGTACCCTGTGGGATCCCCGGTTGGCTGGTGTAGCCATAGTGTTTGTTGTTATTGTTTTGTTTGTTTTTTCGACTTTGCTAACAACGTGGGCAGGGAGGGACTCGAACCCTCAAACCTTGCGGTATACGGCTCTGAACCGTACGTGTATACCATTCCACCACCTGCCCTTCAGTTACCTAACAGTGAAGCTGAATGTGTTTCTCTTATTTCACAACCGCAGACGTTTATGTAGTTGTGCCCTTTTCGTGTGTGACCCTAGCTCGTACTGAGTACTCTACTGAGAAAACGAACGGAGGAAGTAGGCTTTACTAGACCTTAACACACACAAACCGTTTAGTCAAACCGAGCCCTCCCTACTTCACAATCCGCGCCTTCGTGACACTCCACCCATCAGCTCCCAGGAACCTACCCTCGGGTGAGACGATCGGCTGGTCGGTCACCCCATCGAGCTTGTCTGTGTGGGCGTAGAAGTAAGGCGTGGTGAAGAGGAAGAGCGCGGGAACGTCTGCTCCGATAGCCTGCGCAGCCTTCTCGGTATTCAGTTCCTGGATTGTCGGATCGTCGGACTGGCGGGCTGTCTCAATGGCTTTATCTACCGTTGTGTTCTGGTAGAACGAGAGGTTTAGGCCCGGCGCGGTCCGCTGGGACGAGTGCCAGAAGGGGTACAGGTCAAACCGGTGTTCGAGTGCGTTCCCGAAGAGCACCATGTCGTAGTTCCGGGTGTTGACGCTCTCGGAGAGGATTGTGTTCGGGTCTTTCGGGAACACGTTTATCTCCTGAATCCCGATTGCAGCCCAGGATTCCCTCAAGATGTCCGCTACCTCACGGAACGTCGGCGTATCGGGGATCACGAGGTTCAGTTTGAGCGAACCGACCTTGGCCGATTCGAGGAGCGAGCGGGCGCGCTCGGCGTCGAACACCGGAGTGTTCTCTGCGGTCCGCTCTTCGTCTGTGAGTGGTACGAGCGGGTTCTCGATGGGGAACGCGTTCAGCTCGCCGAGCGCACCCGCGAGCGCCTTCCGATCGATAGCCAAGCTGAGCGCCTTCCTGACCTCAGCCTTCCGGAAGGCTGGGTTGTTCGCTGGGTTCATAAACACCGCGTAGTAGCGCGGGGTCGAAATATGCTCGATGACCGTCCGGCTCGTACCCGCGAGCTCTTGCTCGACGGGGGAGAACCCACCGAACGCGTCAATTTTCTTCTTGCGGAAATCATCGATGAGCTCATTCCTCGTTTCGTAGAAACGGAAGAAGAGGTTGCTCACGTACGGTTCAGACCCCGCGTACCTCGGGTTCGGCACGAGGTGATACTCGGTGATGAAACCGTCTGTGCGCTGGCTCATGCTCTTTACGATGTACGGTCCGCTCCCGATAGGTTTCAGTCCGTACGACGAGAGGCGGAAGTTTTCAACGGGGATGCTCTGGAACGCGTGCTTCGGGATGATCTGGAGCTTCCGAACGATCTCGCCGAAGAACCCGTAGCGGGCGGGGAGTGTGAGCGATACCTGGAGCTCGCTCACACGTTCTACCGATACACCGTTCCAGTTCTTCGCGACCGGCGACCGCGAGGCTGAGTTCTGAATCGTCGAAATCGTGAACACGACGTCGTCGGACGTGAGGGGTTTCCCGTCGTCCCACACGAGGTCTTCTTTGAGCTTCACGACGTACGTGAGACCGTCAGCCTTCTTTTCGATAGAAGAGGCGAGCGTTTCGAGTGGGCTGAAGATGAGTGCCCCGAGGTCGAGGTCAGGCTGGTTTTTTGAAACCACCGGGTTGATGAGGATCGGCTGACCCACAATGCCCTCGCGGTACGATCCGCCGCGCACGGGTACGTACGAGCTGTTCGTATCGATGGTGAGCACCGCGAACGTCACGAGAGAAGCTGTGAACACAGCCGCAGCTACCACAAAACTCGTGCGTTCACGGGGAGACATCGCTCCCCGGAAAGTCGTGATGAATGACATATAGGAACGTAACCTCGATCTTTAGGAGGTGAATACGAGCTTCGCTACCGAGATGAGTGCGAAGAGTACGGCGAGCGCTACGGTTACCCAGAACACGATTCGCTCAACCCCGCGGCGGGTTTGGTACGGAGCATCCATACCTCCGGCTCCCCCGAATAGGCCAGAGGATCCAGCCGAACGTTCCTGGAGGAGGATGAGGCCGATGAGCGCAACGGCGATGACGATGTCGATGATGATGAGCATGTTGTGTTGTTAGTCGTTCTTGTAGCTCCACTTACCACCCATGTCAATCAAGATGTGGGCGATGCTCACGATGAGCGTAGCGTAGAGGAGCGGAAGGTACCCCTGGATTGTAAGTTCTGAGCTCACCCTGTCAAGGATAAAGAGGAGACCCGCGTTGATTACGATTGAGAAGAGACCGAACGAGAGGAGTATGAGGGGGCCGAAGAAGAGCGAGAGGATCGGGCGCACGAACGTTTGGATGACGGTGAGGATGAGGGCGGTCACAACGAGGGCGCTGAAGTCTCCGACGAAGGAAAACCCCACCACGAACTGGTTTGCTGCTAGGAATGCAATCGCGTTCGTGAGTGTGTGAACGACGAGCCTACCGAACGTTTTCATGTTTCCAAGTATACCCCGCGTGTGGTCTAAAAATCCACCAGAGGAGCCCTACCTACCGGTGAGGGGTCCGAGCAAGCTTTCGCCGGACATGAGTTTTGGAATCGGTACGCCGAGCAGGTCGAGCACAGTCGGCGCGATGTCTGCGAGTATTCCAGCCGGGTTCCCGCGGAGCCTGTGGGAGGTTCCGTTCTTTTTGAATGCGGGTCCGAACGCGATGAGCGGAACCGGGCTCGTGTTATTGCCCGTTTCGGGCTGTCCGCTCTTCGAGCCCATAACCGATTCTGCATTCCCGTGGCTCGAGGTCACGAGGAGTGTCTGTCCGCCCTCTCTGACCGCGTTCACGATGCGCTCCATTTCAGCATCGATGACTTTAACAGCTTTCACCGTCGCCTCGTAGCTACCGGTGTTCGCCATCGCGTCGAGGTTTGCGTAACTCGCGACGATGAAGTCGAACGCGGATTCCCTGATTGCCATGATGAGCCGGTCGGTTACCGCCTGCGCCATGAGCTCTGGGTGATCTTTCGGTACCGCGAAGCGTTCAGACGGTACGTGGATGCGGAACTCGCCGGGGAACGCGTCTTCCCTGAACCCGTTGAAGTTCAAGGTTGCCCACTCGTACGTGGCCGTCTCTGCTATGCGGAGCTGGCGCTTCCCAGCGTCAGACAGCGCTTCACCGAGCGTTCCCTCGATCTGTTCCTTCCTGGTAACAGAAGCAGGGGATACAATTCTCCCAGATCCGAGCTCTACGTTTCCAAACCCTCCGTTCCCAGCCTCTTCCCAGTCGAGTCCGACCGGTACCCCCGATGCGTGGAGGGCAACCGACGGGTGCTGGGTGGTGAGCTCGTTCATGGTTATCGGGTTCGCGGCGTAAATTGGGTTTTCCTGACCCTCTTTTCCGAGCCCCCACCCCTCGATGATTACGAGCACGACCGTCGATCTCATGTTTGATATTGTACCCCAGGCGGAGTTATAGTAAATGAAATGTCGATTCCGATAATCAACTTTTCTACCACCATTCATGACCCCAGAACTGATCGCGGCGGCGGTTGCCGCAGCTGTAGCGGGCTACGTTGCACGCCTCGTTATTGCACATCGTTACCGAGCATCACTCGAACAGTCCGTTTCGGCAAAGCTCGAAGCAGCTAACGTTGAGGCTAAGGAAATTCTCGTAACCGCTAAAGATAAGGCGGCTTCGATTCTCGTCGAGCTCCAAAAAGAGGAGCGGGAGCGCAAGCAGGAGCTCCGGCGCCTCGAGGAGCGACTCATCAAGAAGGAGGATTCGTTGGATGGGGAGCGGAAGTCGCTCACCGATGAGTCCGCACGTCTCGCCCGGGAGTTCGAGCGCGTGAAGGTTGTTGAAGCTGAGGCAAAAACATCGCGCGATGCGGTTTTCATTGAGCTCGAGAAGATCTCCGGCATCACCCGTGAAGAAGCTCGCGCTAAGATCATCACCCAGTTCGAGGCAACGAACCGAGAGGAGCTCGCCCGCCTCATGGCCCGCCTCGAACGCGAGAAGCAGGACGCGATAGAGGCAAAGACGTCTGAAATCGTTACGACCGCCATCCAGCGTTTTGCCCGCGAGCGGATTGCCGACGTGACGACGAGCGTCGTCCAGCTCCCGAACGAGGAAATTAAGGGTAAGATCATCGGCCGAGAGGGTCGGAACGTCCGCGCGTTCGAGCGTGCGACCGGCGTTGAGGTCATCGTCGATGAAACGCCGGAGAGCATCCTTATCTCGTCGTTCGACCCCATGCGCCGTGAGCTCGCGAGGCTCTCCCTCGAGAAGCTCATGAAGGATGGCCGTATCCAGCCAGCGAGGATTGAGGAGGTTGTCGAGCAGACGAGGAATGAGCTCGAGACACACATGAAGAAGGTTGGCGAGGACGCAGCCTACGAGGCTGGTATCGTCGATTTCCCGAAAGAGATAACCGCGCTCCTCGGTCGGCTCAACTACCGTACGAGCTACGGGCAGAACGTTTTGCAGCACTCACTCGAGGTTGCCCACATTGCTGGGATGATCGCCGCAGAGCTCCACCTGAACGTGATGGTCGCCAAGAAGGGCGCGCTCGTCCACGACATCGGGAAGGCAGTCGACCACGAGGTTGAGGGGACCCACGTCGATCTCGGCAGGAAGCTCCTCAAGAAGTACGGGGTAGACGAGCTCGTGATACGCGCGATGGAATCTCACCACGACGACTACCCGTACTCCATTCCTGAGGCGTACGTCGTTGCGGCTGCGGATGCCATCTCAGCCGCCCGTCCGGGTGCTCGCCGTGATACACTCGAGAAGTACCTGAAGCGTATGGAAGAAATCGAGACGGTTACGAAGAGCTTTGAGGGGGTAAAGCAGGCCTACGCGATTGCTGCAGGCCGAGAGGTCCGCGTGTTCGCTGTTCCTGAGAAAATCGACGACTTCGGAGCGTTCGAGCTCGCGAAGAAGATAGCCGGAAAGATACAGACCGACGTTCAGTACCCGGGTGAAATCAAGGTTGTCGTGGTCCGCGAACTTCGGGCGGTTGAGTACGCCCGTTAGGGACCCCGGGGTGTGGTTTCGGTATTTACCTTGGTTTCATTGAGTTATTCTGCTATACTCCCGGTATGCAAAGGTCGAAGGAATCCAGCACACTCACAATTTAACTACACCATGAAGAAAGACGGATTAGTTGAAGCGGTTATGAAAGCTGCTGCGATCGAGACGAAGAAGCAGGCCACGCAGGCTGTTGAGGCGGTTTTTGATGCCATCGTTAAGACGCTCAGCCACGGAGAGGAGGTCGCGGTCTCCGGTTTCGGAACCTTCAAGGTTGCGAAGCGGGCAGCTCGCATGGGTATCAACCCAAAGACCGGCGAGAAGATTCAGATCAAGGCTTCGATCAAGCCTAAGTTCCGCGCAGGTAAGCTCCTCAAGGAGGCAGTTAACTAGTCGGATTCGTTCGTATCTAAAAACCCTCCGGTATCACCGGGGGGTTTTTAGGTTTCCTCACATTTGTAGTGTTACTACTGAGATGCTGGTGTTTTTCTTACGAGCGTGCTCATATCCATGAAGATCTGGTACGCGCCCTTGATGCTCGAGAGTGAATCTTTAACGAGGTTTCGTGGGGAAGGGGGGAGCTGTGGTGTTGACGTGCCGGTGCTCGATGCAGTGCTCGATGCAGTGGTTCCCGTCGCGTTCGTGGTTTCGGGGAGTGTTAGGCTCATAATTTCTGCAGTCGACGTAGAAGAGGACGCTACGACGGGTGCACTCTTTTCTCTGTGTTCAGTGATGAATGCCTTCATGGCGCTCGCCCGCCCCGTAGATGCTTTCTCTATTAACTTGCCGGCTTTCCCGAGGAGTCCCGCGAGCGTGCTAGCGTTCTTCGCTCGTTCCTTCTGGAGTTTCACCACATCATCGGTCACCTTCTTGAGGCGCGCCTGTGCAACGCTCACCGCAGAGCTCTGCTGGTCGATGATTAGGAAATCTCGCACCCCGTTTGTTACCTCCGTGTACGACTCATCGCGTTCTTTCTTGAACTGCGTGGCGAGCTCGCGGATATCTGCGAGCGCGAGTGAATCCTCTGCATCATCGAGCTTCGAGAGCTGGCTCTCGTAGTACTTCGCGGCGCTCGTGAGAGCTTTTACCGACTGGTCTTTCCAGTCAGAGAGCTCTTTCGGTACGTCATCGGTCGCGAGGAGCTTTACCTTCAAATCCTTCGTTTCGGTTAAGGCGAGGTTGATAACCTTCCGGTACGTATCAATCCTCAAGCTGAGCTCGTCTTTAGAGCTTTCATCTTTTGCGTTCACAAGGCTGTCGACGCTGTCCTTCACGTTCTCGATAGCCTTCTCGATGGGGGAGGAGGTTGCGGTAGAGGTTTCGGTTGCTGCGCTCGCCGTTCCCGTTCCGATGAGTACCCCAAGGGCGACTCCTGAAATAATTTTTTTTATGGTATTCAAATTCATGGTGTTGTTACCTGGTTACCTGCTCGAGGAGTACATCGATTTGGTCTTCAGATGCTCCGATTGAAGCCGCCGCATCCTGTTCTGATTTCAAAACATCCCCGTTCAGGTGGGGGGTTTTCGTGTCGGTGATTTCGAGCACGGCGTTAGTGATTGTCCTGTTCGACGGGTAGTCGTACTGGAGCTTACCTAGGGTGATCGCGATGCTCAAGTTGTCGAACTCACGGTTGATGGCGTCCGCAGAGAGCGCGGGAGCAACGCCGGGGTTTGAGAACGAAATTGGCGCAACAATCGCGAGTATGGCGAGGGTCGCGAAGGCGAGTGTGCCGACCGCAACGCGGGGGAGTGCGAACCACCGCGCACGAGGCTGCACAATCGCACGACGGGTACGCCGTACGAAAGACGGGCTCGGTTCGAGGGCAGAGAGCCGCTCGAGGTTATGTATTGGATCGTAGTTCATCGGTTATCTGTTTCAGCTGCTTTATCGCCCGGTGCTGGATGACCCGTACTGCTCCCTCGGTCTTCCCGAGTGCCTGCGAGATTTCTTTGTTCGTTGCATCGTTCACAAACTTCATGAGGATGACGCTCTGTTGGTCTGCCTCGAGTCGGGCGATTGCCCTCCTGAGGAGTTCGGACTCGCGTACCGAATCGATACGCTCACCGTCATCGGAAACATCTGCGAAAAGATCTTCTGGAATGGAATCAATGTCGACAGCGTGCTTGGCGGTACGGTAGTGATCGATCACGGCATTGGATGCCATGCGGTACAGCCAGCTTGAGAGGGGAAAGCCCTTGTGTTCGTACCGCGTGATATTCTCCCACGCGTGCATAAACACCTGACTCGTTATGTCCTCGGCTTCGCCCCGTGTCCCAACCCTCAGGAACACGAATCGGTATATTTTTGATACGTACCGATCGTAGAGCTCGCCGAAGGCATCTCGGTCGCCTTCCTGCGCCTTATCAATGAGCGTTTGCTCTTCTCTCATGAGGTATAACGATGGTGGTACCAGTTCGTTTCGTAACGCTCTGTAACGCCCGGGAACCCTGTCTACGTCTACTGAGCGGGTAAGGGGAATCGGACCCCTTTCATCAGCTTGGAAAGCTGAGGTAATACCATTATACGATACCCGCACTCCTACCGTATGGTACCCGAGTGGTTTTACCGGGGTCAACCCCTCGGTTTACCGAAACGTCCTACGGTTGGCTCAAATTTGAAAAAAAATGAACGGTATAGTAGGGTTTTGTGGTGTTCGCAAACCTCTCCACATTTTGGAAGCAGAACAGAGCCCCGCTCGCGTGGGTTCTCGTCGCGCTCGTAATCGGGGCCGGTATCGGCGCAATCGTCATATCGACGAGCGGAGCAGAGCAGGGTGGGTACACGTCCGACTTCATTTACGCGCGGGATGATGCTGCGCGGGTTAGCCAGGAGATCGTTCGGCTCACCGCTACCACGAATGCAGCGCTCAAGCAGGCAAACATCTTAGACATCCAGGGGTCACGCGACCAGGCGCTCTCGCTCATCGCGGAAGCGAAGAGTTCGAATACAGAGGCTGCGCGTAAGGCTGATATCCTCGCCTCCGATCTCAAGCGCCTCACCCTCGCAATCGACGGGCTGCCGGAACAGCCGAGGAAGAAGGGGTACGAGGCGATCGCAACCGAGTTCTGGCTCGTCGGAGAGTTCGCCAACTACACGGGGTACATCGATACATTCCTCTCCCAGCTCACCCTCGCTGTTTCTGATCGCACCTCTGACCACCGGGCGCTCGCGGACCGCTCACTCGCCACGGTTAACCTGAGCGCGGACCGCATCAACCGCCTCAACTCAGATTTCCTCCAGCGTATGGCGGCGTTCGATCGGGCGATGCAGTAGGTTTCGGTTCTCTCTAGCAGGGGGTATGTAAAATCCCCTCGACGATAACCGTTGAGGGGATTTCTTTACCTATCTGCACGCGCAGCACTTTACGGCGTTCGGCTCTGCTCGCATCCTATCGATTCCGATAGGTTTGTAGCATGAGACGCACACCCCATAGGCTCCGTTCTCAATTCGTGCGAGGCTCGCGTTGAGCGTCTGCACTTTCAGTTCAGCGCGGTTCTTGAAGAGGCTCGTGTTCTCGAGTTCCTCTTGGTCGCTCCCCGCTGTGTTGTGAATCGAGAAAGCCCCCTCCACCTTGTGATTCTTGAGCTGATCCGTGTACCGTTCGAGCTCCTGCCTCGTTTCAGCTAAGTCTTCGTTCAGTTTGGCTTTCAGCTCTCGGATCTGTTTCCTGGTGAGGTTCTTTGCCCTCTTCTGCGGTACGGCAACGACGTGCGGTCGTTTGCCGAAAGGGTACCTTGTAGCTAGTGCTGTGTTTACTGCTGTGCCCATGGCTTTGGCTCCGGTTAGTTAGTGGGTAAAATTGTTAACACTAAAAACACCACGGGCTCGAGTTAACTTGAGTTCATACATTTCTCCTATTAAGTTATCGAACGGCTACCTACAAACCTACACTTTGAGCACGATGTGTCAAGGTTTTACGCTCAGCCGTTTCGCGATCTCGATGTTCGGTTGCTAAAGGCGACCCACGGGCGGGTCGCCTATCCCTGTCGGGCTGCTGGGAATAGGTCGCGCCTCTCGTTCGCCCGCCGGCTCACTCGGGCTGACCACCGCCTCCCTCCCGCATCTGCTGATGTGGGTCCTGGTCCGGCGTTCAATTGCCAGACGTGACCCACGAGCGGGTCACTCATTCCTGTCGGGCTGCTGGGAATTGAACCCAGTCTACCTGTTCCCAAAACAGGCGTACTACCGGTATACGACAGCCCGAAGTGAGTTTACCTTATCTGGTTTTTCGCATAGAATCAACGGCAGATTCGCCCTCGTAGCTCAATGGATAGAGCAGGACTCTTCTAAGGTCTTGATGGGGGTTCGATTCCCTCCGAGGGCACAAGCTTGAAGCGTATAAATCTGTTTTGACCTTTCGTGTAATATTCTCCATGATTGAGGTACACCCATGAAGACGATTGACCCCTACCTCCCGAGCGGTTTCCGAGACTACCTTCCGGCAGAATCGGCGGCGCGCTCGCGCATGTTTGATACCATCCGCAAAACGTTCGAGACGTTCGGGTTTACTCCGATAGACACCCCGCGCATCGAACGCGAGGCGGTGCTCACGGGAGGGGACGAAGAGTTCGATAAGCAGATTTTCAAAATCGCAGACCGGAACGAGAGCGACCCGCTCGCGCTCCGCTTCGACCTCACCGTTCCGCTCGCGCGGTTTGTTGCGCTCCACCGGAACGACCTCTCCTTCCCGTTCAAGCGGTACCAGATTGGGATGGTGTGGCGCGCCGAGCACGCGCAGGCCGGACGTTTCCGTGAGTTCACACAGTGCGATGCTGATACCATCGGTGCGAGGGGAGTGTTCGCTGATGCGGAGGTAATTGCGCTCGTGTACCGCACGTTCAGCGCGCTCGGAATTTCCGATTTCAAAATTTCAATCAGCAACCGTAAGGTGCTGAACGGCATCGCAGCGCACGCTGGTATCCCAGCTGCCGAACTTCCCAAGTTTTTTCGCATGCTCGACAAGAGTGGGGATGAGGTCGGACGGAAAGCGTTCGATGGGTACCTCGTGGGTGCCGTTGCCGACAGCTCACTCCGCTCGCTGCTCTCAAGGTTCCTCGGGAGCGGAGCGGAGGAAGCCTCTCGCTTGCTCGCGGAGAACAATGTGGAAAATAGAGAGCTGAGTGAGGGAGCTGGAGAGCTCAAAGAGCTCACCGGGTACCTCACCGCGATGGGAGTTCCTGAAACTGCGTGGGAGGTTAACCTCTCGATTGTCCGCGGTCTTGGGTACTACACGGGGACTGTTTTCGAGACTTTCCTCACGAACCAGGAATCCTTCGGGAGCGTGTGTTCTGGTGGGCGGTACGACGACCTCGTCGGTCGGTTCGGCGGTGCTGAGCTCTCGGGGGTCGGCATGTCGATCGGTATCGACCGGCTGTTCGCTGCGCTCACCGCGCTAAACCCATCGGTCGGCTCTGGTCTCGAGGGGCGCGTGATCATCCTCCCCGTCGACACGCTAAAAAATTACTCAGCTTCTGTTGCTTCTGATCTCCGCACCGTGGGCATCCCGACCGACGTGTACCTCGGTGGAGAAGATAACCTGAAGGGTCAGCTCGCGTTCGCAATCAAGAACGGGTTCCGTATCGCAATCATTGCTGGTTCATCTGAGGTTGAGCGGGGAGTGGTGCAGGTTAA
>JAYSOF010000038.1:0-8222 GCA_043723165.1 bacterium | reverse complement strand
TCGACTTTCCCCACGAGCTTCTTAACCTTTTTTGTCCCGCAGGATAGTACTACCATATCCCCTTTCGCGAGAAATTGGTATTTACTCGTTCCAGCCCGCGTCTCAATTTTCTTTTTTCCAGAGACGATCGCCTCAAATATATCCTTGTTTACCGCGCGGAACTTGAGGGTAATCGTCTTAGGCATTCTTTTTGAAGTACGCCTGAATCACTTCAGCGTCTTTTAGGTCTTTCTCCCGGCTGTTAATCACTTTCCAGTCGAGGACGCGCCTCAGCTGTACGAACGGTAACCCGTCAATCACCTCTGCTTCGGCGATGAGCTGTTCGATGTTCCACGTTCCCGGTGCCCAATTTTTCCAGAGCTCAATGTCGTCCCGCGAGAGGTATTTTTCCCCATCGCTCGGCATTTCGAGCATTTCCCAATCGGGGCGAGACGCAAACTCGTTCCACAGATTTTCCGTCACGATGACATCGATGTCGTGGCACTCCTTGAGCCCACGGATACCCATCGGACCGCTCCCGAACACCGCGTACGTTCCGGGTTCGAGGTAGAGTGTTTTCAGTTTTTCGAACAGCTCCCGGTTCGCCATTGCTGTATTATAACTTTTTAACTTCGGTGAGCTCTTGGTCGATGATTGCTCCTGACTCTTCGAACCGGAACTTCCCCCGGAACTTCTTACCTGCGAGGAACAGCGGCATCCAGTACTTATCATCCGGCCACATATCTTCGAACGGAATGTGCTCGATGTTGAACCAGTCGGGGCGCATCTCATCTGTTTCGATCGGTTCGCCTTCAAACTTCTCTGCACGGAAAACGTGTACCTCGAGCATTTCGGCACTCTTCTGGAAGCTGAACTCTAGTATCCCGACTTTCTCAAGCTCCTCGATGTCAATTCCCGCTTCTTCTCCCACCTCACGTTTCGCCGCCGCTTCGATGGTTTCTCCGGGCAGCACCTTCCCCCCGAACCCGTTCCACCGGCCCTCTCCGAAGTCTCGCTTCTTCATTCCCAAGAGAACGTTCGAACCCTGCTGCACGAGCACGAGCGTCATGAGCTTGTTCCCGGCGCGTTCCACCTTACTCAGGTAATCAACTGGACCGTTTTCGGCGAGCGACTTCTCGATTTCTTTGATGTTAAAGAAGTACCCCTCCCCATCGTAGAGCTGAACGACCGGGATTATTTTTTCTCCATCTTCAACCGCGCGTACCGATTCGTCGTTCACGAGGTACTCAACCTCGTTCATGTTGATGACGAGGTCTTCCCCGTCTTTCAAAAAGTCCCCAATCTGTACCTTCTTGTTTTCCATGATAATTCTAAGGCAACTCTCACTCTCTATTACTTACCGTGGCACTTCTTGAACTTCTGTCCACTACCACACCAGCACGGATCGTTCCGGCCGAGCTCTTTCGCCTCGGGCGGCTGTACCTGTTTCTTCGGTTTTTCAGCTACTTTTAAATCTTCAGGTTTCATCGAGAGCAGCTGGAAGATCGAGCTGAAGAGGAGGCTGCCCGCAGCGGCATTCAGCTGGTGGTACAGGATGTGTGCCTCGCGACGGTACTCGACGAGCGGTTCGTGCTGGGCGTACGCGCGGATGTTCACCGACTCACGGAGGGCATCGAGGTTCTCGAGGTGTTCAACCCAGAGCGCATCTAAAATCCGTACGAGGTGGTGAGCTGTGGCGAGCGACTGCTCTTTCGTGAGCGTCTCGGGGAGCGATCGGACTCTCTTTCTCGCCTCGGTCGCCGTAGCGCGCGCCTCTTCGCCCCCCTCTTGAGCTGTTTTTTCTAGTCCATCCACAAACCCTTCGAGGATGTCACGAACAATTGAGAGCACTCCATCGGTTCCCCCTGCCTCGAGGAGCTTCGTCCGACGCCCGTAGAGTGCGGTGCGCTGCTTGTTTAGCACGTCATCGAAATCGAGGAGGTGTTTCCTCAGGTCAAAGTTGTTTCCCTCAACGCGACCCTGAGACTGGTTCACCGCGCGGTTCACCATTTTTGATTCGATCGGGAGGTCTTCTGGGAAGTTGAGGGTCTGCATGAGTTTTGCGATGCGGTCACCGCCGAAGATGCGGAGGAGGTCATCCTCGAGCGAGAGGAAGAACTGGGTCGAACCCGGATCGCCCTGACGTCCGGCGCGTCCACGGAGCTGGTTGTCGATACGGCGCGCCTCGTGCCGTTCGGTTCCCACCACGTGGAGCCCGCCGATCTCCATCACGGACTTTGCCGCAGCTTCGTTGTACGGGGTTCCGCCCAAGATGATGTCGACGCCACGGCCAGCCATGTTCGTTGCCACGGTCACCGACCCCTTCCTCCCGGCCTGCGCGATGATCGCACCCTCGCGTTCGTTGTTCTTTGCGTTCAAAACCTCGTGCGGCACGCCCGTTTTCGATAGCTGTGTAGAAATAATCTCGTTGTTTGAAATTGACGTCGTGCCGATCAGTACCGGCTGGCCAAGTTCGTGTCGGCGCTTTACCTCAGCTGCTATCGCGTGGTACTTACCCGCCTTCGTCTTGTACACGAGGTCAGAGAGGTCCTCGCGGTGTGAGGTTCGGTTCGGTGGGATCGTGACCACCTCGAGGCCGTACACCTTGTGGAACTCTTCGGCAGAGGTGTCGGCGGTTCCCGTCATACCGGAGATTTTCTTGTAGAGGCGGAAGTAGTTCTGGATCGTGATCTGCGCGTACGTGCGGTTCTCTTGGTTCACCATAACCCCCTCCTTCGCCTCGATCGCCTGGTGGAGTCCGCCCGAGTAGCGCCGTCCGTGGAGGACGCGCCCGGTGAACTCGTCGACAATCAGAATTTCCCCGTCTTTCACAAGGTACTCTTTGTCGCGCTTGAAGAGCGTGTGCGCCTTGAGGCTTTCGTGGAGGAAGTGGACGAGGCGGGAGTTCTCCGGTGAGAAGATGTTTTGTATACCGAGCGCGTGTTCAACTTTCTCGATGCCTGAGTCGGTTACATTCACGGTGCGGAGCTTCTCGTCTACGTCATAGTCGGTCGAAGGATCGAGCTTCTCTACCGTGTGTGCGAACACGCGGTAGTACTCACTCGATTCACGGTCTGGAGCTGCGATGATGAGCGGGGTTCTCGCCTCGTCGATCAGGATGCTGTCTACCTCGTCGATGATCGCGTACGCGTGCCCTCGCTGGACGCGGTCAGTGAGGGATAGGGTGAGGTTGTCGCGTAGGTAGTCGAAACCGAACTCGTGGTTTGTGCCGTACGTGATGTCTGCCTCGTACGCCTCCTTACGGGTCACCGGGCGGAGGAATTTATCGACGATTTTGAACGTTCCCAAGAGGTCGCGCTCCTGGTCGAGCTCTGCGGGCACGAACGAGGGATCGTACCGGAAGGCGCTGTCGTGCGAGATGCAGGAGACCGAGAGGCCGAGCGCGTAGTAGACCTGACCCATCCAGACCGCGTCACGTTTCGCGAGGTAGTCGTTCACCGTGATCACGTGCACGCCGTTTCCAGTGAGCGCATTCAAGTACGCGGGGAGCGTCGCGACGAGCGTCTTACCCTCTCCGGTTCCCATCTGCGCGATGTTGCCCTCGTGGAGCGCGATACCTCCCATGAGCTGAACGTCGTAGTGTCGCTGCTTGAGCGTACGGCTCGCAGCTTCGCGGACGAGCGCGAAGGCTTCAGGGAGAACCTCGGTGAGGCCGGCCGTGGGGTCGGCAAACTCAGAGATGCGACGCTTGAGGGTCAGGGAAACATTCTTTAGCTCCTCGTCGCTCAGGAGGCCGATCGCGGTCCCCCGTTCCCGTACGGCGAGAACAGCGCCCTCGAGGCGCTTGATGTTCCGATTTCCAAATAGTTTTTCGAACAGAGATTTCATTGAAATTACCTGGGTTTGCTTCGGGTTCTGAATTTGGAGGAGGGCGGGTAGCGGTGACCTCCAAATTTTTTTTATGTAAGTGAGTGCGCAATCTACCCGCCCGGATATAGTGTAGAATATACGGTCATTTTGGGCAATAAATACCCTACGCGACGAATTCGTTACGTGGGGATAAAAAACCTACCCGGCTTGCGCCGGGTAGGAATGAAGGTGCTTGCTCAGATTTCCCTGCGAGTCCGAATAAAATCCAGATTCTTAGAGATGAGCAAACGAACACTACACTTACCAATGTATGCTAGCACACTACTTGGAAAAAAGCAAGACCCTCCCCTCGAGTCCTATTAGGTTCCCCCGTTCCGGCTCACGTACGTTTCGATTCTCGTCGTATCAGGGTGAAATTCGAGTTCCTCATTGTCGAACCTGACCCTCGGTTTTGCCTCTGGGCTCACCGATTTCTTAGCTATCCGCTTCAGCTGTGCTTTCCGTGCGGCGTTCTCGATGAAGTTTCCGAACGAGCCCCTGAGAATTAGCTCGAAGAACTCCCGGGCACCGTTCTCGAGCGAGCTCACCTCACGAACGTTCGGATGAGGTCCCGCCCAATCTGCGTTCGCGGTAAAGAACGTCCTGATCGCATTGTTGTCACCGCCGAACGGGATGAGCTTCTGGTACAGGTTTACCCAGTACGAGTTGTACGGCGGCCTGAGGCAGTACGAGGTTGGTGTCACAAAGTGGTTCAAGCAGATCTTGTTCGATGAGTCCTGCTTCGTATCTTCGTCACGACGGCGAACTCCCGTGATTTCGAGGAAGGTGACCATCATGAGGCGAACCGTCCAAATCCTCCCCGCCCTACACCCTACGATGAGATCAATGTCGGATTCCGGCTTTACGTTCCCCGTGGCGATCGAGCCTGCGACTAGTATGAAGTCTACGAACGGAACCGCCGCGAGGAACGGGTGGGAGCTCGCGAGGTGTCCGAGTTTAGCGGTCTGCCAGAAGCGCTCACTCTCCGTCATCATAGTCTGGTTTTGGGAGGAGCTCTGGCGTGCCTGCTCCGAAGCCCGACCCGTTAATCCGGAGGACGTCCTTGTCTAACTTCTTAAACTCCTTACCGGATGCGTTCCAGTGGTTTACCGCCGTTCCGAGCGAGGTGCCGAGCTTCGTGTGGTACTCCTCGTACGCTTTGAGGTGCTTCCCGAGCTCTTCGACGCGCTTCACGATGTCCTTCGCAGTTTCCTCAATCTGCATGGCCTTCAAACCCTGGAGTACCGTCTGGAGGTACGCGAGGAAGGAAGTCGGCGAGACGATGATCACACGGTACTTGCCCGCGGCGCGCTGGATGAGGCTCTCGGTGTCTTCTTCTCTCATCGCACCCACGCGGTTCACGAGGAGGTCGTAGTAGATTGCCTCGTGTGGAATGAACATGAACGCGAAGTCGAGCGTCCCCTGCTCGGGCTGAATGTACTTCGATGTTTCGACGATCCGGTTCTTCAGGTCACCCACGAACGCCTTCTCGAGCTTTTCGCGTTCGGCCGGGTTCTTCTCTTCCGAGAGCCGGTTGTAGTTTTCGAGTGAGAACTTCGAGTCGATTGGGATGATCTTGTCTTTCACAAAGACCGCGGCATCTACGATCGTGCCGTCCGGGAAACCGTACTGCATCGCGTAGCTCCCCGGTGGGAGCACGTTCTTTAAGAGCGTCTCGAGGTAGTACTCACCGAGCACCCCGCGCTGTTTCGGGTTCTTTAGGATGTCCTGGAGCGATCGGAGCTGGTCGGCAAATCCGACTACCTGCTTGTTCGTTTCGTCGAGCTTCGTGAGCTTTTCGGTCACATCCCGGATGATCTTCGCCGATTCCGAGAACTGGTGCTGCGAGGACCTCGTCGATTCACCGAGCTTCGCGTCGATGGCTCTCGTGAGCTCCTGCATCTGGTTCTGGAGCATAACAATCGGCGTCGTGTCCGTCGGTTCGGTTGGGCGCTTGATTGCGCGGAACAGAAACACGAACCCCATGGTGATGAGTACCGCGAGAACGGCTAGTGAGGTGTAGTCCATGTTAGTTAACAGACATGATGGTTCCGATGGCGGTGAGGATCAGGATTGATATCAGGAGGTTCAGGACGGCGAACCCGTACGCGAGCGCCCTGTTCTGTCGCATGAGCGCGTCTCCCAACACGAGGTTCACGATCGTGAAGACGACGCCCATGATCCAGATGCCCCACACCTCCTGCGGGTTCCCGAACGAGGTGATACCCGAGGCGCTGCTGAAACCCAATACGAGGTTTTCGGGCAACGCCCGAGCCCCGAACGCGATGCTTCCGAAGCTAACCACCAAGATGGCAAAGGTAGAGATCGTGAGGATTTTCCCGTACCTGTTTTCCAGGATCTTCATCTCCCCCATTGTACCCGAAACACGAAAAAACGGCAGTCATTGTGACTGCCGTTCATTCAAACAAATCTGTACTACCACTTACCCACGAATAGGTAGAGGCACCCTTCGGTCGGTTCAACTACGCCATCGATACCTTCGGTAACCCACCACTTCCCGACGGCTACGAACCCGTTCTCCCTGAGTATCCGGTTCCGTTCTTCGATGATCGGCTCGAGCTTACGCCCGTAGTCCATGGTACGTGCGGCATCGATGCCGGCGTTCATGTACACGATCTTCTTTGAGTACGAGCTGGTCGTCGCTACCGTAGAGAACTTCTTCCACGTTGATTCAACCTTCTTCGAACCTTCTGTGTGGTTGATTACCACGAAGATAATTGCGAATATTCCGAGAACCGTTACGAGTGAAAAGTTATGCTTCATTACATCCTCCAGAGAGTTGTGATGAAAATATGTTAAGAATTCAGTGGGGACATTATACCATACTGATATAAAAAGTCAATGTTATCCTCTGCCCCATTCTCGTGCGCAGATACGAGGCTTTCCACGCAAACAAATCAAACAAACAGAGACCCTTAAGAGGTCTCTGTTTTTAGTGCGTGGGAGAGTTTTGCCCTCGCCTCTCGTCGCGCCGTCGCGTTCCTCGGGCTGGGCACCGCCTCACTAAATTTCCTACTGGAAATTTCGTTCCGGCGTTCAAATCTTTTTCCGCAAAAATAAAGACCCATTAGGGGTCTTTATTTTTTGGTGCGCGGGAGAGGATTTGAACCTCCAAGCCCTTGCGGGCGCTACCACCTCAAGGTAGTGCGTCTGCCAGTTTCGCCACCCGCGCATATCTGAAGCTAACCGTCACAGTATACCTACCCCGGTGAATATTTCAATATCCCTACAGGTGCTGTTCGATTACGATCGGGATCGGTTCCGAGCTCCCGCTCCCGACGAGGTACCCCAGGCCGAACGAAAAGGCGGCAATGAGGAAAATGGCGACCCCCGCGGTGAGCACCAGCTTTTTCGTTGACATACCCGTACCCTTTCCGTTATGATACTCCCCGTACTGTATTTCTTGAAGCACTATGGCACATACAAAGGCAAAAGGCTCTACTAGATTAGGTCGCGACTCAGAATCCAAGCGCCTCGGCGTGAAGCGTTTCGACGGCCAGGTTGTTAAGGCCGGCGAGGTTCTCATCCGCCAGCGTGGGACGAAGTTCTACCCCGGCACGAACGTGCTCCGCGGTGGCGACGATACCCTCTACGCGAAGGTGGGCGGAACGATTAAGTTTGCTACCCAGCGTCGGATCCACTTTGATGGATCCAAGAAAACGGTGAAGAAGATTTCGGTCATCGTGGCCTAACCCTTCCCGAACAACTCTCCTATGAATCCGCTTCGATGCGGATTTTTAGTTTTGCCGATACCCCCTCCCCGAAGGAGGCTTCAATTATGTGATCGCCGACCGAACGGAGCGCGTGCTTCCCTCCCAGGTTCACAACCGACATGCCGAGCGCGTGGATCTTCTGCTCCACGTCGCGTTCGGTCACCGAACCGAACGTCTCACCCTTCGGGCCTACCTTCAGTTTGAATACGAGTGTCTCCTCTCCGAGTGCCTTCGCTGACTTCTTGAGCTCAGCAATCTTCTCCGCGTGGAGGGCTTCTGCAATCGATCGTTCGCGGGCGTTCACTTCCACTGCTCGCTCTGTTGCCGCCTCTGCAAACCCATTCGGGATGAGCTGATTCCTCGCGTACCCATCGCTCACATTCTTTACGTCGCCCTTCCGTCCGAGGCTCTTGATATCTTTCTTGAGGATTACCTTCATAGGTTCTGAGTGTTACTGACCTGCGAGCGCTGCCTTTACCATCGAGATTGCTTTATCGAACTGAGGGTCGCTCTTCGTCGTGATGTCCTTCTCGGTGAGCGGTACCGTCACGTCTGGGGTGAGTCCGAGCTTCTGGATGCGCACGCCCTTTGGGGTGAACCACTCGGCGATCGAGACCTTGATTGTTGCGCCGTCTGAGA